>JBBKVN010000361.1:0-4549 GCA_037968455.1 Rhodoferax sp. | reverse complement strand
GGCATGTCAACAATGGCGATGTCGGGCACGCGCTGTGCCAGGTTGCCCGGCGCAATGATGGCCATGTCCACCGACTCACCCTGGCTCATGAAGCGCAGGAAGTCCGGTTCAACGCCCATTGCTTTGTTCAGACTGATCTTGACGTCGATATTCACTTCATCTTGGTACTTGTTCACTAACTCGCCAAACTTGGCGTAGGTCTGGGTGAACGGATGGTCTTTGTCAAACATCGAAGCCGCGTTAATCGTCACGGTTTTCTTGTCTGCGGCCACGCCGGGAAAGGCGGCCAGCAGTGCGACAACACCCAGAACAAGTGCGCTCTTCTTTAAAACAAACGACATCTGATATCTCCGTTGAAAGTTGAAAACATGCTCAGTGTGCTCCAATTAGTGCATCGATACACTAGGTGAAACCCTTGGGGACAATGTTTTTGAAATTTGGGTTTCAGATGGGGACGTTCCGTGGCGATCAGCGTAGGCGGGGTTGGATGAAGCTTTGGAAAGTACTTCCATTGCATGGCGGTGCAGAGGCTAAGCAGTGAGCCGCCGCAGGGCCGTTGGTCAGGGGATCAAAATTTCTTCGCCATTCAGTGACACGCTTCGGCCCACTGACATTGGGCTGTTTGAAATCGCATTTTTGGGCCCGTGGCCACTGGTTAAAAATCACGCGCAACTTATACTCAACCAACTAAAAAGGCAGGCCACTTGAACTTGAAAAAGACCACATTCACCATCCAGAGCGTTGCCCGGCTGGCCCAGGTGTCCGCCAGCACGGTGTCGAATGTGCTCAATGGCCGCGAGAGCCGCATGCGCGCCGAGACGCTGGCTCGAGTCAAACAGGCAATCCACGACCTCGGTTTCCAACCCAATCAGGCGGCGCTGCGGCTCAAGACCGGACATGTGCCAATGATCGGCCTGCTCGTGCCTTCAATCGCCAACCCGTTCTTTGGAATCCTGGCGCGGGGAATTGAAGATGTGGCTGCTGCGCAGGGCTACGGTCTGCTGTTGTGCAACACCAGTGCCGACGCCGAGCGCGAACGAAACTACGCGCAGGCCATCATGGCTCAGGGCGTGCGGGGTGTCATCGTGGGTTCCGCGCTGCAGGCTCAAGAGCATCTCCAAACCCTGATTGAGCGCGGCCTTGCAGTCGTCAACCTGGATCGAACGCCCTCACAGCGAGATTTGCCGATCGATTTCGTCAGTCTGGACAATCGGCGTGCAGGTTCCTTGGCGGCGGAGCACCTGTTGTCGCTCGGGCACCGGCGCATCGTCTTTGTTTCGGCGCCTCTGCGCTCGGTGAACCGACAGGCCCGCCTGGACGGTGCACGAGAAGCTTGCGAACGCAGCGGCGCGGCATTTGAATACCACATCGCCGAGGTGCCGGCGGCGAGCTCAGGGCCGGTGTCCGAACTTGGTTTCAACGCGGCGTGCACGTTGCATCAACAACACTGTGATGCCACTGGCTACATTGCCATGAACGATATGGTCGGTATTGGTCTGATGGCCGGATTGCGCCATTGCGGCTACAGCATTCCTGAAGATGTCTCCGTGATCGGCATCGACGATTTGTTTCTGTGTCGCTTTGTCAGCCCCACGATGAGCAGCGTGCGCCAGCCATTGGATGAAATGGCACGCGCAGCTGTCGAGCGCCTTTTGGCACGCATGAAAAACCATGACGAGGCTCCTCAACAACTTATTTTCCAACCTGAATTGGTGATCCGCGCATCGACTGCCGCGCCGCGCAACGGCTAGGCCAAGAAGGTGGAGCGCTGGTAGGGACGGTCTCAACTCGAATTTGAATTAAGTGCATTGCGCAGGCCAATCGCTGTCCAACTGCCCATAGCCACCGCCGCGCCCATGATCCAAAACACAGCGCTGGGTCCAATCACGCTGCCTGCGGCGCCAAAAGCCAAAGGCATGAGCGTGTTTGACGCACTGATCGCCATCGAGCGAAATGCAATCGCCTCGCCTTCGCGGCCAGTAGGCGATAGTTGGTAGAGAGCCGAGACAACCGTCGGCTGCACTGCACCCAACGTCAAACCCAATAGCGCGGCGCAAGCGCCCATCAGAACAGGCGTGGCGGCAAACGGGTAGGCCACGAAAACCACGCCCGTCAACACCATGGCCGCCCAAAGCAGCCGTGCTTGATCGATCCGATGTGACAGCAGCGGAACGACGAACCGCACCAGGGTCACCGCTAGCGTGAAAACGCCCAGCACCATACCTATCGTTGACGCGCTGTAGTTGCGCGCAAAGCCGAGAACCGGAACCGCAAAGCTATGTACGTCCCAGCTCGCTGACAGCAACCAGTTGACAAACAACAGGCGGCGCAATCCCGGCACGGCCAACAGGCTTCGAATGTCACCACGACTCTGGGTAGCCCCTGCATTCGCCCGCGCCGGCAACGTCGGCAGCTTGCGCGCAATCCATAACGTCAGCAGGGGTAGCGCCATCATTGCGCCATAAGCCCAGCGAAACCCGGCGCTGTCGATCAAGATGCCAACGACCACGGGTCCAACGGCGTTAGCGAGCGCTGGCGACATGGCTAGCCAACTAAATACACGTAAACGCGAACGGGTGTCACGGGTCAACAACCCACCGGTGCGCTGGGTTGCGATGCCACAGACGTTGGCGCCAGCGCCCGACGCCGCAGCACCTAGACACAAAAGTGGGTAGCGCCATTCATCTGCCAGCAGGCTGGCCGCCAAAGCCAGCGTTGCGCCACCGACTGTCAGGGCCACCGCCAATCGAATCGGCTTGTGATAGCCACGTCGATCTACCCAGCGGCCTGTCGCGATGGCACTTAGTGCCGGCAGTACCGTAAATAACGCGAGCAGAAGTCCCACCGCCCACGCCGTCTGGCCCGCTTTCAACGCTTGCAACGGAGCGGCCATGCGCTGACCGGCCATGGCCGAGTGCAGCGCCAGCTGCGCGAGCATCAACGACAGCAGTTGCCGACTTTCTCCTTGGACCTGCGGGAATGTCAGACGTGGCAAACGCTTGGGGCCTCAGAACTGCTTGGGCAGTGTGATCAAGTAGCTGCGATCCTGTGCATCCTGAAAATACACCCGGATCGCGTGCCCCTGGTCATCGATGAAATGGTGCAGGCGGTTTGAGGTGCCAAGACGGTACGGAGTGAGCAGAGTCACCAATGTGTGCGTGCGTGCGCGGGTCGTGGTGGCTATAACGCGGTGGTGCAGGGCCTGGCCTTCGATTTCCGACAGGTCAACATCGTCGAACCCCTCCACCGTTGACAGCTTGGGCGAACCTGACGAGCAGAACACAAACTCGCCGGTGATCCCGCCGCGCTGGCCTTCATATCGGAAGCTGCTTTTTCCCAGCGTGGGCGCCTTGAGCAGGTGCATAGGCCACTGCACCTCACCCTCTTGTTCGAGCTCGACCTCATCAACGACCACAAGGTGGCGGCCACGGATCAAATGGAAGTCGCGTCGGTAGCTTTTCAGGTACGGCACATCCTGGCGGTAAGCAAGTGTCGGGTCGAGGCTGATGAAAACGGTGCCATCGGCGTCCTCGCGCGCTTCCAGAATCTTGCCGGTTGACTGAATCTGCAGCGATTTATCAGAGCCAGCGTACTGGCCGTGGCCGTCGATCAGAATCGCGTTTTTACTCTTGGTCAGCCGTCGCCACTGCAGATGCATGCTGGTACCGAAACCGACGTAGTAGCCGCTTTGAATCGCCAATTCTTCGCCATGGGCAAAGAGCAAAAAGGCGCCTTGATCGCCGTGGCTGTGGCTGATTGATCCATAGCGGCTGGCCTTGGTGACGAACTGCAGGTGTTCATCAGGGTCGTGCATCTGTCGCTGGATGGCAACCCAGCCGACGTCTTTGAAATGCTTCATGAGCGCCAAGTCGCTGGGTTCGACAGCTTGAATCGCGGGCCAGTCGTGGCGGTACTGCAGGTCGTCAAAGGCGAAGCTCCACCAGCCGTAGTTGTAAAACGCGTTTTCGGTGCCTTTGGACTGTTCGAACATGCGTTCGAAGAACCACTGCAAATGACCGTCGCCGGTGACCGCAGCAAAGTGGCGAATGTTGTAGCCCACTTTGAGGCTTGGCAAGTCGCCCAGTGTCGAATCGTCGCCGAAGCCACAGCGCGCCGTATCTGGCGCCTTCGTGTAAAGCGGGAAATCGCCAGTGTGTTGGAAGAAGACCCGTTGGTAGACGTCATGACCGGTGAACTTCTTCAGCAAGTTACCGGCTTCGATCATGTAGGCCATGGCCGTGGTCCAGTAGTGGGGGCCTTCGGCCCAGCCACCATCAGGGCCGCCCCAGGGGGAGTAGAGCGTGTCGTAGTAGTCGATGGCGAAGTCCAGCCACTCCTGCGCGCGCGGATGCTCGCCTAGCAGCGCGATGGCGGCCGGCACAAGCACCGAGGCAACCGAACGAACGGCGTGGCTGTCGTAGGGAAACAAGTGGATGCGTGCGTGCTCGATCACATGTTCGGCGATTTCTTCGGTGCGCCTGGACAATGCTGACCGAACGAGGTCACGTTCGTCGGCACTTAGCTCGTCGTGCAACCAGTCATAGCCCCA
>JBBKVN010000360.1:0-10691 GCA_037968455.1 Rhodoferax sp. | reverse complement strand
GGAGGCGTGAGTACCTTCCAAATACTCTTCTTCAGAAGTCTCATTGGCTTGGTTGTCATCGTTTTGGTGATTTCACAAACCAAACGGCGTTCCCTTTTTCAAACCCGCAGGCTCAAGCTCCATGTCGGGCGGAACGTGTTCCATTTTTTGGGCCAGTACGGCTGGTTTTTAGGCATTGGACTGTTGCCGCTGGCACAGGTATTTGCCTTGGAGTTCACCACGCCGATTTGGACCCTGGTCGCCGCCTCACTGTTTCTCAAAGAACCGCTGACCCGCAAGAAGATTTTGGCCATTCTTTTGGGTTCTGTTGGTGTGTACCTCATACTGAATCCAGAGGCCAACATCGTGAATGGCGCTGCTTTGTATGTGATCGGCGCGGCGATTTTTTACTCGTTGGCGCACGTTTCTACCAAATCGTTGTCGTCCACGGACGATCCGCTGACCATTCTGTTTTACATGTGCCTGATTCAACTTCCCTTGGGCTTGATGCTGGGTGCGCATGACTTTGTCGATCCAACGCCAGTTCAGTGGGGCTGGTTGGTCTTGATTGGTATCACGGCGCTGACTGCTCACTTCTGTATGACCAACGCCATGAAAAAAGCCGAGGTGAGTGTTGTTGTTACCTTGGATTTCTTGCGGTTGCCCCTGATCTCTGTTGTTGGCGTCGCTTTTTATGGCGAAGCAGTTCAGCCCATGCTTATTCTGGGTGCCGCACTCATGTTGATTGGCAATCTGATGAATGTCTACAAGCCAAAGGGACGGGGCTAGTTTTGACGCCTTAGGGGGCGGCCTCGCAGCACGTACCCGAGAGGTCAAAAAAAGGGGCCATCTCTGGCCCCGTTTTTGGTTGAATTTACTTGCCGCCTAGCAACAGTGGCTTGAGGGAGGAGTCGGCTGGTTTCTCACCCAGCCAAATGCGCAAAACGGCGCTGTAAAAACCTGGATCAGGTAAGGCTTCACCTTGCTGTTTTCCGTTGACCGTGCTAATCGTGCCCGTGCCGGGAATCCAATCCAGCGTCACGATATCGCCCTTTTTGACTTTGCCCAAACCGGCAAACATCTCGCCAAACTTGACGGTTTGGTTGAAATACTTGGCTTTTTCTGCCTTGTCCGAGTTGGCGTTCATCGCGGTAATGAAGAGTTGACCAAATTCATCACTGTCCACTTCTCGCATCATGGTGAGTGACACGCGCTTGGGGCCATCCTGCGCTAAAACATCGGCAGGTGTACTTTCTTTCTTGCCCAGATACAGGCCCATAGCGTAGACATTGATCACAAATTTGACCCGCATGCCTGCACCGTTGAGCACCAACTCTTTGCCTCCGACAGTAGCCGTATCAGGAATCTTGACGCCTGACACCTCGGCGGTTTGGCCCGGCAGCGCGTGAGCGAGAACCAGTGTTCCGATGCTCAGTAATTTCAGGATACGTTTGCTAATAGTCATGATTTCTCCTAGTTTTAAAAGTGAGTGAAGGGCAGGTTGAAGAGAATTGGCCGGTTGATCAACGAGAGTGCGAAATAAGGCTCTGCCTGGATGCCGACGCGTCGTTGTCACCCAATTTAAATACGCTGATGGCGTGTGACAAACGATTCGCTTCATTATTCATCGATTCAGCAGCGCTCGCAGCCTCTTCAACCATCGCCGCATTTTGCTGGGTCACCTCGTCCATGCGGACGATCGATTGGTTGACCCGTTCGATGCGGGAAATTTGTTCCTGGTTCGCAGTGGTGATCTCGGCCATGATGGTGGTGACGCGCTTGACGCTGTCCACCACCTCTGTCATCGTGATGCCCGCCTGACCGACCAGTCGGCTGCCGGTTTCCACGTTGGCAACGGAGTCATCAATCAGCGTCTTGATTTCCTTGGCGGCGGTTGCTGACCGTTGCGCAAGGCTTCGCACTTCGGAGGCCACTACGGCAAAGCCCCGGCCTTGTTCGCCAGCCCGAGCCGCTTCCACGGCAGCGTTGAGGGCGAGGATGTTGGTTTGGAAGGCGATGCCGTCGATCACGCCAATGATGTCCGCAATTTTTTTGGAGGACGCGTGAATTGCCCCCATCGTGTTGACCACTTGCTCAACCACCGCGCCGCCCTTGATGGCAACCTGAGACGCCGAGGCCGTGAGGGAGTTCGCCTCTCGGGTGTTGTCGGCGTTTTGCTGCACCGCCAGCGTGAGTTCGCCCATCGCGGACGTCGTCTCTTCCAGCGTGTGAGCTTGGTCAACGGTGCGATCATTGAGTTGGTGGTTTCCCTCGGCGATCTCGTTGGAGGTGTTGGTGATGATTTGTGTACTGTTGCTGACCTCGCCAACCAGTTGGCGCAAGCTGTCATTCATGTGCTTCAGTCCAGCCATCATCTGTGCCAGTTCATCGTTGCCGGCGACATCAATGCGACTGGTCAAGTCGCCGGAGGCCACTCGCTCGGTGACCCTGAGCGCACGTTTTAATGGGCCAGCAATACTGCGGGTCACCACCACACCAATGATGACGCTTGCAATGGCCGCTGCAATTGCAATCATCAGGATAAGCAACTCGGTTTGTCGGGCGACGCGCGATGATTCTTCCCCTGCGCTGGCCATCTGGCCATCTTGATAGGTCACAAACGCGTCAAGTGCTGCAAAGTATTTTTTCTGCAGGGGGCGCATGGAAAACAAATACTTGAGCTGAGCTTCCTCTTTTTGATCGTCGTTCACCAAAGTGACAAAAGCATCTTGCAGCGGGCGAAATTTGTCTCGGATGTCGGTGATCGCCTTCAGGTGAGTTCGGCCCTCTTCATCGGTGATGATTTTGTCGAGAGTGGAAATCGCTTCGTTGTTCTTGGCGCTGATTTTCTCAATGTTGGCGATTTCCGCTTTGATTTGCTCAGGGTCGGCCATGATCAGTATGCCGAGCATGCTGCGCGAAACCTCGCTGATTTGCGCTTTGATGTTGTTGGCGATGGTCGTTTTGGGAAAACGATCGTTGATAAGGCCCTCAATCTCTTGATTCAGGCCGCCGATACGCAACACGGCCAGACCCGAAAGTACGCCCATTAGCACGATGACGAGCGCAAAGCTCAAACCCAGCCTCTTTCGCAGGCTCATTGCTGAGGCAATCATGTCGTCTTTCTCAATAGTGAACCGTGTGCAATGCCGGCTCATTTTTTTTGTTGCCACCCCAATGAAATTGTCCATCGAATGGCGAGGAAATTTGGAGGTGAAAACCCCTATTCATTTAAACCGTTTGGTTTTTCACCGGGCTGGATCTGCGATTGAGGGCAAACGAATGGTCTTTCGCTCATTTTTGATGCCGTTGAATTCGATTGAAGTGGGGCCTGGGTAGATCAACCGCTCATGCAGTTCGTAAAGAAACGGGCTCATGGCACCGCAAAAGCGGTTGATCAAGCGTCCTTACGCCGTAACGCTCAACGAAGACTCGCTGCTGGACTGGGCCCAACTGGCCGCGATTTGGTCGTACAGGGTTTTGGCCAGCTTGGCCATATCCACACTGGAGCTGGAGCTGCTGCTGGAGCTGTCGCTGCTGCTGGAGCTGTCGCTGCTGCTATCGGTGGCGGTCTGGGTCAACTCGCCGATCAGGCGCTCGGCTTCGGACACCGTGCCGTCTTGGTTCAGGTCCAGTGAGTCATAGGTGGTGCTGCTACTGGACGCCGACTCACTGCGTCCGCCACCGGGTGGTGGGGGAGGTGGCCCGCCGGCGCCTGGCGGCCCGCCTGCACCTTGTGTGCCGCTGCCCGCTTGCGCCTGGGTCGGTGGTGCGCCGGCGTCAAACTCGGCTTGGGTCAGGCTGCCGTCGCCATCAGAGTCAAGATGCGCAAACATCTCGTCGGTGCTGGCGGCGCTGGTCTGACCTGGCCCCGGGCCTCGTGACGCATTCTGGGTCATCAGGTCCAGCATTTCATCTTTGCTCAAGGTGCCGCTGCCGTCAGTGTCCAGCTTGGCGAATTTTTCGGCGCCACTGCTGTCGCTGCTCTGGCTGCTGCGTGACTGCGCAAACTCCATGGTGGATGGAGGTGGCAAGATGCTGGCCATGCCCTTGGCCAGTTCGTCCGAGGACAGACTGCCGTCGCTGTTGCCATCCATCTTGCTGAACAGCTCCGACGTTTTGGTGCTGCTGCTGACGCCGGTTTTGCTGGCGACATCGTCCAACAAGCCCTGCAATTCGGTTTGGTTGACGCCGCCGCTGCTGTCGGCGTCCACTTTGGCGAACATTTTGGCCTGCATCTGACTCCGGTTGGCGCTCATCTGGGCCCAGGCCGAGCTGGACCCACTGACTGCACTGAGGGTGCTCATGGTTGTTCCTTTCAAGTTCAGGGTTGCGAAGTGCCTCCCCAAGCCGATGGCAGGAGGGGCAAGGCCATTTTGGGCAAGCCCTGTCAACCCAGTTTGTCGGCTTTGTACCGATGTGGATACGAACGCTAGATCGATGGGCAGAATTGCGGGGTAAGCAGCGTGTTGTTTTTGCTTTAGTTTTCGGAAGTGGCTTTTAAACTGCCTTGGCTTGACGTACTCGATATGCCCAACCCAGCCCAAATTTTGATTGTTGACGACGACGAAGGCATCACTTCGTTGATGTCGGACTACCTGTCGCGTTTCGGTTTCGTAACCCACATTGCTGGTGATGGTGTGGCCATGCGAGAGCAGTTGGCCGCCCACCCTATTGATTTGGTGGTGCTGGACCTGATGCTGCCAGGGGACGACGGCTTGACGTTGGTGCGTGAGGTGCGGGAGCGCTCCTTGTTACCCGTCATCATGTTGACAGCGCGCTCCAACCCCTATGACCGGGTGCTGGGGCTGGAGTCAGGTGCGGATGACTACATGAGTAAGCCGTTTGAGCCCCGCGAGTTGGTGGCGCGCATACAAACCGTGCTGCGCCGGGCCAGCCAGCAAAACGAGGGCGCCAGCCAATACAGCCGAAGCGATGTGATTCATTTTGACGGTTGGTCGCTGCACCGTGATGACCGCTGCCTGACCTCGCCAACCGGCCTGGTTGTGGTCCTGTCCAATGCCGAATACCGGCTCCTCACCACCTTTTTGCAGACGCCGCGGCGACTCTTCAGCCGCGACCAGCTCATGGAGCAGGCGCGGGGGCGGTCGATGGAGGTGTTTGAGCGCAGCATTGACTTGCTGGTGTCACGCTTGCGCCACAAGCTGGCCGACGACTCTGGCGAGCCGCAAATGATCCGCACCGTGCGGGGCGCGGGCTATATTTTCAACGTGCAATCTGTCCAGGGCCGCGCGGCTTGGGGCGCCTGAGCATGGCCGGGTTGCGCCGGGTCTGGCCAACCAGCCTGTTTGGGCGGTTGGCTTTGCTGTTGTTTGTCATGGGCTTGCTCAGCCATGCGCTGGCCCTTACCGTGCTGTTTGAGTTGCGGCCCGACCACGGGCCAAGTTTTCCGCCACCACCGCCCGGGCCGCCACCGCTGAACCATCCGGGTCAATGGATCGATATTTCAGTTCGGCTGGCGGCTTTGACTGTTGCGGCCTGGATTGGCGCGCGCTGGTTGTCCCGCCCCATGCAAAGCCTGGCGCAGGCAGCGCAAGACTTGGGCGCTGATGTGCGGCGCCCCCCACTGGCTGAAGAAGGACCTGACGAATGCCGCTCGACCATTCGGGTTTTCAACCAAATGCAGGGGCGCATTGGCCAGCAAATTGCGGATCGCGACCGGTTTGTGGCTGCCGTGTCGCATGACTTGCGCACGCCTTTGACCCGGTTGGCCTTACGCGTAGAGCGCCTGCCAGACGCCGCAGACCGCCAGCAGTTTGCGCAAGACATTCAGGAAATGAACGCCATGATCGCCGGCACGCTGGACTATCTGCGGGGCGCCGTTGACCCCGAGCCACTGGTTTGTCTGGACATTACTTCGCTCCTGGAGAGTCTGGTTGATGACCAGCGGGACTCTGGGCAGGCGGTTGAGTTCAGTGGGCAGGCCGGTAGTTTGATGGCCCAGCCTTCCTCGCTGAGACGCTGTGTTGACAACCTGGTGTCCAACGCCGTGCGTTACGGCGGCGCGGCCCAAGTGGTGCTGAGGGACGCACCCGATCAGGTCAGCATTGAAGTGCACGATCAAGGCCCCGGCATACCACCCGCTGAGCTGGACAAAGTGTTGGCGCCTTTTTACCGGGTGGAGGCGTCACGCAACCGCAACAGCGGAGGCGTGGGGCTGGGTTTGTCCATTGCGCTGGAAATTGCCCTGCGCCATGGTGGCACCCTTGCGCTGCGCAACGCCACCTCGGGCGGGCTGGTGGCGACATTGACACTGCCGCGCCGCTAGTAAGCTCGCGCCCCCAACGCCTGCTGGAACCTCGTTAGCACCCGGTTGCTATATTTATGATAGCTTCTTGCGCATGTGGGACGGGCGAAGAAGGGCTATTTCTCATGAAATGTTTGCCTCAGGACGCGTGGTTTGCTTCATGTAAGTTTGCTTTCTCCAGCGGTATTGCGTCTGCCGATACCGCGGGAGCACCCAGTAGTCCCCCTGCGCACTAAAGTTATCTAACTTAACGAGTTTGTCGAAAATAACGAATTGATCTAAAATGCTTGCCAGATCTGCAAATATCGGTGCCCGCATTGGAAGGGCGCCGCGTCCACGCAGGCTGGAAAGGTTTTGATGAACACACTGACGATTCCCTCTGGCTTTGGGCTGGACACCACCGCGCCGCGCCGCGTTGCCACGGACAGCCCCTATGCCAGTGCGGCCCAGACACAGGCTTTGCTGCAGTCTGGCGCGCAATACCGGCGTGAGCGCATGGACGCTGCCGACATGATTTCCACCGATGAGGCCGCTGAACTGGCTGGCACCAGCCGAGTGACGATCAATGCCTGGATCAAAGCGGGGCGCTGCATTGGGGTGGCGCATTTGCGCCGGGGTTTCAAGCTGCCGCGTTGGCAGTTTGAGCCGGCCATTTGGCCCGTGCTTCAGCCCTTGGCCAAGGCCTTGGGCAGTGCTGACGGTTGGCAGATGCTGGCGTTTCTGGAGTCTCCTGCGCCCGCGCTGGACGGCCAAACGCCGCGCGCCTCGCTGGAGCAGGGCGCCACGCCCGAGCGCTTGGTGGCTCTGGCCACCGCTGAGGCGCACTGACCTGCGCCATGAATTTTCAAGACCTGCAACCGCCGATTCTTGAACTTGCCGCCCCCCACACCTGGCACCGCGTGCAGCGCAGCCGGGCGCGCAGCGGCAGTGTTCGAATCAAGGGTTATGTGTTGGCGCCCACGGGCGGGCTGACTGGGCGTTTTGATTTGGCGGACGAGCCGATTGCCTATGTGGCGGACTCGCCGGAAACCGCTCTGTATGAGTCAGTATTTCGCCGCGAGGTGCGCAGCTGCCACTGGGACCGCTTGACGGAGCGCAGCCTGTTGACGTTCGAGACCCGCGCCAACCTGCGGTTGGTGGATTTGCGCGGCCTGGAGGAACGTTACCCGGTGTTGCAGTCCATGCGCTACGAGACCAGCCAGGCGTTTGCCCACGACTGCCGGCAGCAGGGCTTGCACGGCATTCTCTACGCCTCCGCCCAGCACCCGCACCACGGCTGCGTGTGTTTATTCAAAGCGGGCATCGAGCACTCCAAGAAGCTGGGGTCATGGCCACTGGTGGAGGCTGGCACGGATCACTTGCTCAAATCGGTGGTGAACGCGGCGCGTGGGTCTCAGGTGCCACTGATGCGAGGTTAGTTTTGGTTTTTTTGCCATCGTAAGCATGGCATCTCCCGCCTTATGTATAAGGGCTGCAAGCCAATTTGTCTTGAAATTGGCAGCTCTCAATAATCAAGCCGTGGGTTACACAGCTTGGCTGCTCAAGCTGGTCAAGCCGGGATCGGTTGCTTTCTTGGCAGGGCGGTTCTGGGCTTCGATTTTGGCCTCGTACATGCGGGCATCGGCAATGGCCATGCAGGCTTCCAGAGCGTCCTGGTCGTTGTGGCGAATGGCGTAGCCCGCAGCCGCGCTGGCGTGAATCATTTTTCCGATCACGTCATGTCCCTGTTGGAGGCAGCGCGCTTGCAGCGCCTGTACGCGTTCATCCATTTGGTCGGTTGTGGTGTCGTCCACGATCACCAAAAACTCGTCGCCACCCAGGCGAAAGCAATTGGCCTGCGGAAACACGGCGCGAAGCGCGTTGGCGTACATGACCAATATGGCGTCGCCGGCCGCGTGCCCGTAGACGTCGTTCACAGGTTTGAGGTTATTCAAATCAGCAATTAACACAGCCTGGGGGTAGTTGCCATGCTGCAGCGATGAGCGCGTGTGGCTGAAGTAGTTGCGGTTGTGAAAGCCGGTCAATGCGTCGGTGTACAGCAGGTGTTCACGTTGTTCAAGCAATAACGTCTGATTCTTTTGCGCCGCCAGCGAGCGAACCACTTTGATGGTCACCAGCAAAATGGCAATTAGCGCAGCGGCCAAGCCGGCGGCGATCAGAGCCAGCCGCTGGCTTTCCTCGTTTTTCAGCGTGGGCACACTTTGGATGCCGGCGTATTTCACCTCCTCAAAATTCACCAGCGACATGGCTTTGTCCATGATGGAGGCCAGCTCGGGTTGTTGCTTGTTCACGCCGAAGTAAACAAATGAGTCTTTGGACGTGCTGCCCCGTTTCACGAGGTCGGTGTAACCCAGCCCATTGATATAAAACTCAATCACCGTCGGGTTTTCGATGGTGTAGTCGACCTTGCCATCACGCAGCAGTTTGAGGGACTCCAAGATGCTGGCGGTGACCACGATTTTGGCGTCTCTCAGATTCTTTCTCAAGTGCTCCTCGTGCCAGAACCCCTCAATGACCGCCACACGTTTGCCCTCAAGCCCATACACGTCCTGCACGGCCGGGCTGGTTTTGAGACCGACGATGATGTCGCGCTCGGTGCTGATGGGGCGCGGGTACAAAAAGTAGGCCAGCCGGTCGTCCGTTTTTGCGATGTTGAGCACGTCAATCTCACCCGCCTGTGCTTTTTGGTAAACCTGCGCAAAGGGGCCGCTGACCACCTTGAACTTGATGCCCGTGATCTCGGTAATGCGTTTCAGCATTTCCCCGGCAATGCCCCGGTACTCACCGTCTTGGTAATGATCAAATGGCAGGTAGTCTTCGGCCGTCCCGACCACCGCCACTCCTTTTTGATCCAACCAAGCCAGTTCGGCAGGCGTCAGGCGCATGATTTTCAGGTTGTAGGCGCGCTCAGCGGCGCGGGCCAATGACTGAATCTTGGCACGGCTTTGATCAATGTAGCTGCTGATGATCTCTCCCAGCATGGCGCGTTCATTCAGCACGGCAAAGGTCATGTCAGAGGTGATGGCGGGCAGCCGGGCCGCGAGTGCGATGTCGGGCATGTCGAACAAAAAGGCCTTCTCAACACCACCGCCTGCGGTCACAAAGCCATCCACCACGCCTTCGCGCAATGCCTTCAGTCCTTGTGCCTGGTTGTCGAAGTCGATGGCCTGGTAGTGAATGTTTCGGTAGGTTTTTGGCAATTGCTGGCGGACAAAGTCATTGGCAATAAACCCCACCTTTTTGCCATCTAGGTCCCCCAGCGTTTGTACCGAGGAGCTCTTGCGGGCAAATACCATATAGGGGTAGCGCTGAGCGGGGTGAGTGAAGACCATGGTGCGTTCACGCTCTGGCGTGGGATTGGCCCCAAAAAGGATGTCAATCTTGCCTTCAGCAAAGCCGCTGTAGGCGTCGTCCCAGTCGTTCACCTGTGCTTTGACCACGTGAAGTCCAATCGACTTTTGCATATCTGCGAGCAGGCTGGGAAGTAGGCCGACACGCCGGCCTCGAAATTCAAAGTCATCCATCCCCGCGTACGGATCAAAGCCCACCGTGAAGACCTTGTCGCCTTGGGCGTGAATCCAGTTGGCTTGTGCGGTAGTAAGCGCGAGCGCGGCTGCATTAATCCCAAACGATGCCAACGACAAAACGATTGCCATCGCCGGGGCTAGCCGTAAACGCGTCAAGCGCGTAAAAAATCGAATGAAAACCAACATGTGATGCTTTTCCTTGGGGGTGCTGGACCCGCCAGCGAATAGATCAGATGTGCCAGCATGCTCACCCTCACCCTCAGGTTTTTGGTAACTACGCTGCGACCGCTATTTTATTGATAGCACCTGAACCTTTTATTCTAGGGGCGTGGGGCATTTTTAAGCTGGAAATAGCTAGGTGATTGCCCTAGCGCCGACTTGAACATTGCTGAGAACGCACTGTCACTGGCATATCCGCTGGCCGCGGCCACCTCACTCACCGGTGTACCGCAGGCCAGCATGGGCAGGGCGTGGGCCAGTACCGCTTGCTGGCGCCATTGTTGAAACGTGGTGGCCAGTTCGGTGCGAAACAAGCGTGCCACGGTGCGCTCGCTGGCGCCCCTGTCCACTGCCCATTGCGCCAGGGTGGCGCAACGCCCAGGGGCTTGCAACACCGATTCGCACAAGGCGCGCAAGCGTTTGTCCCGGGGCAGGGGGACGCCCAGTGCCTGGGTGCTGGCGTGGGTGATTTCGTGCAGGGTGAGTGCCATCAAGGCGTCGTCACGCGGGGAGGGCGTGGAGGCTTCCAACGCCCGAATCAACTCGCGCATCAAACTGGACACCACCATCACGCGGCAACCCTGCCAACCGGGCGGCGTGGCGCTGGGGTCCAGATACACCGTGCGCAATTCAGTGGCTTCCAGCACCGTGACGGCGTGGCGCGCGCCGGGTGGAATCCACACGGCACGGGACGGCGG
>JBBKVN010000359.1:0-18889 GCA_037968455.1 Rhodoferax sp. | reverse complement strand
CGCCTGCACCGCCCGCAGTCACCGCCACCAGGGCCACGCCAGACCACCCCGTGCCCACCGAGATGGCCAAATCTGCGGCGGCCGCCACAATACCAACGTTGGCGGCGGTCACATTCATTTCTCTGACCGTGATGGCAAAGGTTCTGAAGGCGACATAGCGCTGCGCAAACTGATCCGTGTCATAGGCGGCCCAGGCAGCCCGCGCTGCGCTGTTGGCTTCTGCCAACCGGCTGGCACACCCCAGACGGGTGAACAGCTCACCGACGCCCGTGGTCACAGTCTCATCGTCGTACTCTTGACCAGGCACGCTTGAGCGCGGGGTACCCGCAGCCGAGAACTTGCCCGCGACGGTATTCAAACCATCAAACATGGCACCGTCGCCATTGGCATCGGTGGGGCCAGCCACGGCCAATCCATAGGCAATGGGAATGTTTTGCGGGCCACCGCCGCCCACACCTGCGGTCAAAACCGTGCCTGGCGTGGCCACGAGGTTGCGTAAGCCCACGCAAAAGTCTAGGCCGTTGGTTTGCGTGGAGGTCAGGCCGGGCGGCAGCAAGGGCTGTTGCCGGTTTTTCAACACTGCCAGATCACCGTCAGTCACCACGCTCGCAGGCGCAACAGCGGGCGCGCGATACACGCCATAGCGAACCCGCTCTGACAAACTCAGGCCCAAAGATCTTGCGGGCAACCACCCCATGACCGGGACCACCCCACTGGGCGGCACAGTACAGTCTTCATAGCCGCTGCCCGTGGTGTCCGGACAAGGAAGTCGACTCCTCACCAGTACAAATCCTTTGACTGCATCGTCAGCCAGGCGCAGGGTTGGCGCATTGAGCTTGGCAATGGCCGGCAGTTGCATGATGCGCGGCAAAAACTGCCAAAACACCATGCCGAGCACGCCGATCAGCATCATGACCACCGCCAATTCCAGCAAGGAAAAACCACGCGCCTGCTTTTTGGTCGAAAAGCTCTTCATTGCAAGCCCCCTCTGAGATCTGCTTCTTTGAGAATGGCATCTCCACCCTGAATCACCACTGCATCTGACGTCCCATTGGCTTGCTGCGCCGCAATGGCCGCATTCAGAGCCACCACGGCCGTCGATGCGTCGATGGCATTCTGGGCATCCGAAACGGCAATGCGCTCTTTTTCAGTGGCGTCAACTGCCTTGTTCAAGTAGTCGGCGTAAGCGTCGTCCACATTTGTAAGGTAGCCAAAATAGGAAGAAAGAAGATGCCAGTTTAAAAGCGTGAATGGCTGATAAGGGTAGGCATCCCGCACCGCGACATAGGCGTTGCTATACGTCGTCACAGCCGCGTTATACGCGTTCAGCTTGGCCGCACGGTTGGTTGCCGACTGGTCCCTGATTGTTTTCAGGTTGGCGACACGGGCCAAGGCATCGGCGGTCAGACTTTGCGCATAAATGTCTTGTTTCTGCTGGTAGTCAGGATCGGTCACAGGGTCGCTGGCGGCGGCGGCGGCGGCGGCCGTGACGTTTGAGTCAACCGCATAGTTGTAATTTTTGAGGTCTCGTTCGTACTCACCATCGGCCACCACATAAGCTTGGCGGGTGTCTCTGTAAGCCTTGTGGGCGGTGATCAGCGCTTCCAGCTTGACGTCACCCGGGTCCACGTCCACCGGACGCGTGGCTGGTGCAGGCGGGTTCGGCTGGCCGCGCCATGCATAGCCCGGATTAAAAGCAGTATCGTGGGCCCAGTAGCGCAAGGTATTCACGCGGCTGTTGTAAAGCGAGAGGGACGCGCTGTACGCACTGGCAGCCGCATTGGCCGCCGCCCGTGAGGCTGCAGCGGTGGCCGCCGCGTCCAGGGCGGATTGCTGGACCTGGGCCAACAGATCCGTCAGGCTGACCGAGCCAGGGTCCACAGCAGACGATGCTTTTTGGGCCACTGTGGCGGTTTGTACGGTCGCCGTCACGTGATACGCCACCGCCGCCGCATTCAAGCCGACCGTAGTGGTGGCCAAGGCCACGCCAATGGCGGCCGCCACGGTTGCCGCCGCGTACCCGGGAATCAATGCACAACCCACCAAAACAAAACAGGTGCCAATGGCGCTCGCCAGCAAGCCGGCGGCAGTTGAGAGGATGGCAATGGCACTGGCCAGCGCGATGCCAGACATGATCAGCTTGGCCGTTTGAACCAATGCTTTGACGCCATTGATTGCGCTCAAAACGATCGACATCAGCCGGGTGGCTTCTGCCTGGCTTTTCACTTCATTGCCGATTTCGACGGCCTGCCCCATCGCGTCCAGGCTACGGGTCAGAGTGGCGCAGTTGAGCAAGTTGGACAACTCATTGAAATCGTGGGACAACACCCGGTCGTCGTAGTCGCTGCTGGCTGCCCGGGTTGGCGAATCCAGCCCAGGTGCAGCAGCCGTGTTGAAGGCGCCATCAAAAATATTGTCATTGCCGTCCCGATCAACGCCGCCATCGGCCAAGGCGTAGGCCACATTGAGAACGCCTGCAGGGCCTTGAACGTGTGCCGTCGCGGCACTGGTCGGCTGCGCCCTGGCAGTAGCCAAGCCACGGCACATGTCGACCACGCTCACCTGGGCGGGGCTGTAGGCGCCAAAACTCGTTGCGACCGAAGGCGTTTGGTAAAACTCCCAGCGGGCAGGACTGAAGCGGTCCGTGGCATCGCTCAGGTCAGCACCCACACCCCGGTAAGCCACATAGCTCAGTCGAGAAACGCCCCGTCCCGGTGCACTGGCATTCAGGCCCAGGGTCACCTCGGGCAACCAGCCCTTTTGCACCCCAGCAGCACAGTTTTCCAAGCCATTTCCTGCGGAATCCGGGCATGGCAGCCGGCCCCGAATGGCGATGAAGTTGAGAATGGAGCGATCTGCCGCCTCCAGCATGGTTTGTCGTTCTGCATCCAGCTGGCTGGCCTCTTGGGCCTTCAGAAACACCAGACCTGCGGAGATCACCAGCGCGAGCACGCCCACCAGCAATGCCATCTCCCACAGGGAAAATCCCCGTTGAGCGCGCCGTGGGCGTGTCAAGCGTGCCAGATCATGGGGAGGCAGGAGATTTCGCATGGCTGCCTGTTCAGTTCATGGACGACAGCGATGCCTGGCGAACAAGGTCGTAAATGGGCAGCAGCAAGGCCACCACCAACAACAAGAAAAAGGCTCCAGCAACCAAGATCACCACGGGTTTGATGACTTCAGACAGAGTGCCAATCAACTGTGACAGTCGCTGCCGGTACTCTTGCGCCAGATGTTTGAGCTGGGTATCCAGGGTACCGGTCTCCTCCCCAACTGCCACCATGCGCAAGGCCATGGGCGGAAAGCCTCCCACTTGCGCCATCGCCGCACCCAGCAATTCACCACGATCCACCGCGACGCGCACCTTCTTGATACGGTCTCGGTAGTATTCATCTGTCAACGCCCGCTCCAAAACGCCCAGGCTGCGCATGATGTCAACCCCCGCTGCAATCATGATGGCCAAGTGCTCCGTGATGAAAGCCATGCCCGACGCTGTGATCAACACCCTGGCAATTGGCAACCGGTGGGCCAGACTATGCAGCATCCGACGTGTGGGTTTGTGGTATTTCAACAGGAGCCAAACGCCCACAACCAGGATCATTAACAGGGCAAGCGAGGGAAAGGCATTGCCCTCCATCCATTTGGACACTTTCATCACCGCGACGGTGACCGCCGGCAACTTGACATTCATCTGAGAGAAAAGCTGCGCCAAGTTTGGAATAACGAAGTAGATCCAGAACAACGCCGCGCCAGCGATGGTTGCAAACACAAAGGCGGGGTAGATCAAGGCTTGACGCATATTGCGTCCCAGTGCGGTCATTCGCTCAATATGTTCGGCGGCCTCCAGCAGCATTTGGTCAATCGTCCCGGACTCTTCACCAATCGCCATCAAGTTGCGCACTGACTCGGGAAAAATGTTCGGATACCGGTTGAATGACTCGCTCACCGAAGCGCCTGAGTCAAGTGACGACAACAGCAAACGGGCTGTTGCCGAAATTCGCCGTTGCGAAACGTCGGTCTCCGCGGCCATGGTCTTCAGTCCCTCGACGATGGGCACTCCGGCGCGCGTCATCACAGCCAAGTCCCGCAACAAGCCACTCAACTCAAGCGGTGGCAAGGCCTGTCCGGTGCCGCCACCCAACACGCCAACCGATGCGGCCAACCACCCTGGGAGCCGATGCAGTCTCAGAACTACGGCGTCAAAATGCCGCTCCAACCACAGTCGGGCAGACATATCGCGTTCCACCATGAGCCGAAGCAGGCCGGAGCGGGTGCGACCGTTGGGTAGCAAGAGTTGGTAGGCGTAAGTGTTCATGACAGTCCTACAGCGGGCTCTCGCCGATCACGCGCCAAACCTCTTCGAAAGTGGTCTGCCCATGGGCGATGCGCCACTTGGCCATGTCCAGCATGGGCTCGAAACCGGCTTCAACAGCAATTCGGCGCAAAGCGGTTCGCCCCATTCCCTCTGATATGGCATTAGCCAACGACTCATCTACATTTAATATTTCATAGACCGGCAAACGCCCTAAAAACCCGGTGTGGGCGCAACGCTCACAACCACAGCCCTGCTGAACACCCGCACTGTCATGGTCTCCCAACCAGGCTCTCTGTGATGAGGAGACCTCGGACCGAGTGCTGCAAAAAGGGCAATTTCGACGGACCAGGCGCTGATTCACGACGGCAACCAGATTTTCAGCAATGGTTTGAGGCTCCAGACCCAACGGGAGCAAACGGGTCATCACCCCAAATACACTGGCCACGTGCAAGGTGGAGAGCACCAAGTGACCCGTGGCCGATGCAGTCACCGTCGCCTGCGCCGTCTCTGCGTCCCGAATCTCACCCACAAGAATGACGTCGGGGTCATGCCGCAGGAAGTGACGCAGCGCCGTGCTGAACTCATACCCTGCGCGTCGGTTGACCTGCGTCTGACCAATGGTGGCCAAGCGGTACTCAATTGGGTCTTCCACTGTCAGCACGTTGCGCTCAATCAGCGCTTGCAAGCGCAAGGCGGCGTGCAGTGTCGTGCTCTTGCCAGAACCGGTGGGGCCGGTCAGAAGCACCATGCCCGAAGGTTTTGCAAAAACACGTTGCAACAGGGCAATGTGTTCCGGTCGAAACCCTAGTTGCTCAAGCCGAGACAAATCTGAACTCTCGGGCAGAAGACGCATCACCATGCGCTCCCCATACTCGGTCACCAGGGTCGATACCCTCACGGTAAAAGGAGAGTCAAGTACCGTGGTTTGGAAGCTGCCGTCTTGCGGTCGGCGCTGCTCTGAGATATCCATCTCTGCACCGAGCTTGACGTAAACCACCAAACGAGCCAACGAGACGGGCAACGCAAACATCGGGCGAAGCACGCCATCAATGCGGAACAAAAGGTGATAACTGGTGGCAGAGGGAGCCAAGTGAACGTCTGTGGCCCGTTCGCGCACGGCCAGATGCAGAACGTATTCCAACAACTTCTCGGGACTGCGCGAGCGATCCACGTCATCAGCCAACAGCTCAATCTCTTTCTGAATCAAAGACTCAGCGGGGTGCTTGGCAAAATAATAGGTTTGGCGAATCAGTTGAGTCACATGGGTGAACTCGCATTGAAAAAACTTCGGTTTGCAGCCACATCGCCGATAGACCAGTTCAGTCAATCCATCAGGATCACCATCGCCAAGCAGAACATGAACGAAGTCACCGTCGCGAACCAGTGGCATGAATCCACGAGTCAGGCAAAGTTCGCGATTGAATAGCTCAAGCAACTTCGGATCAGGGGTGCGAATCGTATCCCGCTCCAAAAATGGAAAACCCCTTTGCGCCGCCAAGTTTTGCGCTAGGTCCCCCTCAGTAAGCAGGCCATGACGAACCAACAGCAATCCAAGGCGTCCACCCTCGACCTTCTGCTTCTGCATCGCGTAGTCAAGTTGAACCGGGGTCAGTTTTCCCTGCGCCACCAAACGTTGCCCCAATTGACTAGGCTCAGGCAGGTTCGACTCAAGAATTGTGTTTACTTCTGTGTTCATTCCATCATCCATAGTCAGATCTGGCGCGCAATGGCCAGCAATCGGATCGATACCAAAAGTACATTCATTTCAATTCACACCGCAGGCGTCACGGCGCCATGCTCCAGTAAAAAGAGTGTCCAACTGTCCACCACGCTTTGTGCATTCAAGCCATGTTGTCTTTGGAAGACATTGAGCGCCGCCAGCGTGCGCCAGCCAGCCAGGCCGTCAACAGGCGCGGTGTAAACGTCGTGTGCAATCAACTGCAACTGAAGCCAACGTATGGATTCGCCCCGAGCCCCGTCGCTCAATTCAAATGGCAGATGCGCAGAGCGCCAGAGCAACCGGCGAACGCCACCTTTAGACCACTGACAAAGTGGAATGGACTGAGTTGCAACACGATCTGGCCACGGCGTTCCCTCGGGAAGTAATGACGTCACAACACCATCCTTCGCCATAGCCTGCACCAGTGTGTTCAATGCCCCCCCCGCCACGTCTGCATTCAAGGCGGCGAAGCTGACATCCGTTTGTAATTTCTGAAGGCAGGCTTGAAGCCCCTGGTTGCCAGAATCGTCGATATTGGTGGCGGCGCTGAGCACATTCCCAATCGGCGCCCGTCGCGGGGCGGACGCAATAGCGGATGGGGGCGCACTCCCATTTACCTTGAACTCGGCACTTGCGGAGGAAGCCTCCACCCCCACCCAAGCCGTTACACCAATCACAGCACCGGCCGCCAAGCCAACTAGCGACCAACCCACAGGCAGTCGGCGGTGCCTGTGGGAGATTCCACTTTCCTGCGACGCTTGGTCAACCAGTGCCTTGCCGACTTCTCCACTACCGGCTGGTGCGACCCCATACATACACCGGTCCATGATGAGGTGAACACGCCGAGGATTCCCACGGGAGTGCCGATGAGCCGCACGATGGGCCGCAGCGTTAAGCCTGACGCGGCCATGGGTCCCACTGCGGGTGATCCTGAACCCGATGTAGCGCTCACACTCCTGCCGCGACAATGGAGCCAGTTCAATGTGCTGAACAATGCGACTGGCCAACTGCCGGATCTCATTTTTCCGCAACAAGACCAGCAATTCAGGCTGTCCGGACAACACGATTTGAAGCAATTTGCTCTGTCTCGTTTCGAGGTTTGACAAAAGTCGCAATAGCTCCAAACTAGCCGCATCCAGGTTCTGCGCGTCGTCAATCACAACGACACACTGACGCCCATTCACATGTTGCGCGATCAAATACTGATTCAATCGGTCAATGTCTTGCGCCAAATTGGTTCCTGGTGCCAGACCAAAATCACGATTAATGGCCAGCAACAGATCTCGACCCTGGAGGAACGTGTTGAACACAAACGACACTGAACCATTGGCCTGTATCAGCTCATCCATCAAGCAGCGCAAAAATGTGCTCTTACCGGTGCCCACCTCGCCAGTGATCAGAATGAATCCTTTGCCGACATTCAAGCAGTGAAGCGCCTCGGCAAACTGCCGCTCCAGGGATTCGGTTCGAAAATAGCAGTCGGCGTCCGGTGTCTGCGGAAATGGATTGCGCTCGAACCCAAGGGCACTCAAATGTTGTGGCAATGCCTCGTTCATCGTGGCACCCCCAGTTCGCGCTGATACCGCTGCACTGTGGCCGATTCCGGGTGGCGCTCAGAGAGCTCACCCAATACCTGGCGGGCCTCTTCCCGCTGACCGGCACGCCAGTGCAACAACGCCAAGTTGATCCCGGAGGACTCATCCCCCGGGAGGCGGTTCGAAATTTGACGGTACAGCGCAATGGCTTGCGCCGAATCACCCGCTTGCATTTTTTGCCACGCGCTCAGACGCAACAAAGTGATGCTCTCGGCAGGCAAACGCTGAGACAACTGCTGCAACAAAGCCTGAGCCTCATCGTTCTTACCCGCCTCGATAGCTCGCTTGACGGCCACCGTGAGTTGGCGAGTGACTTCTGGGTCAATGACGGCTGGCTCCTGGGACTCTTGCAATGTCGGTGTTATTGCGTTGCTGGCCGCAGTGACAGGGGGCCTGGCCTGAGCGGGTCGGACAGCTTGGGCACCCTTCGCAACTTTCAGTGCGTCGACCAGCTTGGCGGCCTGGTCGGAGTTGGCTTTGGGCTTGACTGGTGTCGCTGCCGCCTTCGACGCAATGGCTAACATCGCCACCTCCGCAGACACTGGCACGAGGGCCGGCAACGCTTGACGCTGCACGGCAGGCGACACAGCGACTGGCACAGGCGCAGGTACTGCCATGGTGGCTGCTGCGGGTGTCGCTATTGCGGTGAAGCCGGTCGGCAACGACGTGGCGACAAACTGGGCTTCGACCACGGAAGTCCGTGGCGGCGCGGGCTGCATTGCCATACTGTCGCCCGTTGGCGTCGGTGCAAACCCCGACCTCGCGCTTGTATTGGATGCGAAATTCGACTGCAACAACACCGTCACCAGCCAACCGCCCAGAACGATCAGAACGCAGGCCGCCAAGGCCACATAAACCCAAAACGGCACGCGTCGGTCGGTTTTGACCGAACCAACATGTGAATTCGACGCGGAGCCATCCAACCCTTGGTTGGCTGGTACTTTGTCCAGTCTACTCAGGGCCGAATAGATCAGACTCACAGCACTTTGACCTTCAGAACAATAACCATTTCGCGGCTGTGCTGGTTGGTCGACTCGTTGCCAAACAACTTACCAAACATGGGAACATCAGACAAACCAGGCGTCCCACGGTCGGTTCCCGCACTGGTTTGATCAATCAGTCCGCCAATGATGACCGTGTCGCCGTCCTGAATATTCAAGGTCGTGGTCATGCCTTTGAAACTAATCTTGGGCAAAGAAACTTTGTTCCCACCACCCACATCCTGAAGTTGCAGGCTGACTGCATCCACTTCGGTTTGCATGGGGTTGATCATCAACTCCACGTTGCCGTTGTCGCCAATGAAGGGAACCACACCAATGATCACGCCACTGAATACAGAATCAGTCTGCACGTCTGCTGTCGTGGTGGCAGCACCGCCTCCCGGATTGGTGACCGTGACCGAAGATTTGGCGACATATCGATTCGAGCTACCAACGCTCAATAACGCAGGCACATTGTTTCGGACTCGGATACTGGGGTTAGACAGTACTTTGACGTTACCAAATCCACGAAGCAAATTGATCGACGCGGCCACACTGCCCCGGCTGTAGGCCAAACCGGCAGAGCGCCCTTCGGTATACCCCACCGACTGCGATGGAAAAGTCAACGTCCGAATGGCGCCTTCGACCCCGCTGTTTGGCAAAAGTGAAGAAAATGCACTGGCCGCAATTGGCGCGCCGCCGACAACCGCAGCGACGTTGTTGCGCAAAATATTCCAGTCCACTCCGTATTGAAATTGGTCGTTGAGTTCAACGTCCAGCAGTTGTGCCTCAATCAACACTTGTCGGCGCAGCACCACCTTGTAGCGATCGATCATCTTTTCGATCATCTGCATCTTCGAGGGCCGGGCGCGCACAAACAAGGTTCCAGAGCTCTTGTTCAAGCTGTAAACGGCCCGCTTTTTGTCCGCGTCTTTGTCGGAGCCCTGGTTGGCCTCGGCCTTGTCGGCGCCAGCGTTTCCACCCAGCAACTGCTTCAAGTTTCCTTCTAATTGCTCATAGGTCTCGACCTGCTTGCCCGTGCCCCCGTTGAGCGAAATGTTGCCTCGGATTTGGTCGTTGGACGCGCCACTGGCCCCACTGCTGTTCGCCCCGAAAACATTGCCACCCGACGTGACATCCATGCTCATACGGGCGTTGAGAAAGTCAATATTGAAGAAACGTTCCTCAAACAACCCAATCTTGGTGACATTGCCGTCAACCTGGCCCGACAAGTCAAATGCATCCAGGATGTGCTGATAGAGCTCCCGAGCCGTCACCTTTGTCAGAAAGAAACTAGCCCGCTTGTCTATTAGCAGAACGTCCGGGTCCACCAACATGTTCATTCGAGCCTGTTCCGAAAAAACTTGCAGCATGGAACCCAGGCTTGCGTTTTGCAGCTTGACCGAAACGACAACATCCTCCAGGGGGTCGTGCTTCGGCGCCATGGCTTGGGGCTCCGGAACGGCTTGCCTTTTCTCAATCAACTGACGTGTTTCTTCCTTGGAAGCCGCGAGCTTGGCCGATTCTTCAGCCAAATTGGCGGTCAATCGATTGATGGTGGCCGTATCGGTTGGTTTCAGGGTTCCCAGGCTACGTGGCGTGGGACTGGCGCACGCCGTGAGTAGCAGCACAGCGCCCAGAATTCCGGTGGCCTTGGGCAAATGGCCGCGGAACAAACCGCGACTTTGAAATTTGGAGCCTGTAGTCATTGCATTACTTGCCTTTTCACAGTTTTTTATGGGTTCAGCTTTGCCATCAAGGCAAATGCACTGACCGCAAAGGTGCGGTCGTCAAAATTGGAGTCAACACCGCGCGTCGGCGCTGCAAAGCAACGCCCGGTCGCAGGCAGAGTGCTGTGAATACCATCCAGCGTGGATCCATTGCCATCGCGGTCTTCCCCGGGAGAGAGAATCACAAACGCGGGATTCGTCGCGAAGTTGACGACGCAGTTCTCCGCCCCGTTGGCGGTTGTTCCATCGCCAGTCACGTAGACGTAAAGACTGCTGGGCAACTGGCTGGCTGCGGCGCTCAAAGTCGCCATTGAGGCCGTTGCAGCGAGATCCGCATTGGCCCCCGGGTTGCGATACACGCCGTAAATGGCACGTGCCAGGGGTGCAGGTTGGCTGAGCCCAAGCGACTGATAGGGAAACCAGCCAACGGCGGTGGCAAGCGGGCAAACCCCACCCACCAAGGCCTCGTAGCCAGCGCCGGCCGTATCCGGGCATGGCAGGCGATTGCGCGTCACGGCAAAGGTGATGACACTCCCTGACAGGGAAACCAGATTCGCATCCATGACCAACTGGTTGCTGCTTTTAAATAGGCCCAAGTAAGTCGAAGAAGCCGACGCCATGAGGCCGATGACAACCAATGCCACGGCCACTTCAAGCAGTGAGAATCCACGATTGACATGGCGTGCGGATCCAAGACGGTCATGACCCATCGTGCTAGGCTTAAGCTGCGACAAGTGAATCATTTCCCGGCTTCCGGCTTCGAAGTCACCGAACCTTTGCCAGCAGTGATGTCCGTGCGCATTTGGGATTGGAGCTTATTCAGTTGCTCCATGTAACCCTGCATCTTGGCGGTGTTGCCGCCACCCGGTTTGGTGCTTTCTGCCTGCATATCAAGCGCCAATGTCTGCATTTTTTGGGAGACCTGCAGGTTGTTGATCACAATGTCCAGATTGATGCCCCCAGCAATGGGGCCGTGTGTCTGCCGCAACGTGGTCAGCATCTCCACCACTCGCTTGGGGTCAGGTGGCTTGCCGCTGCTCTGCAGCGCAGAGATTTCTTGCTGCATTCTTTCCATCTCTTTGGCATCAAGCCTCGGCGCCGCATCGGGCACCACTGGGGCAGCAGGTTGCGCATCCATCGGGGCGGAAAGTGGTGATGGTGTCTCGGTGTTGCCAGCAGCCCACGGAGGCGGCGCGTTACCCCCAGGGATCGGAGCTATGGATCCGGGAATCGGCGGCTGGGCCATCGAAGGCGTCGCGGGCGCTGGCGCAACCTGGGTCAAACCGGGACTCAATTGGGTTGACCGACCGAGCAGAAACGCGGCGACCAGTAGAGCCAGAACCACGGCGACCGCTGCGAACGTTCTCTTGTTCATGATCTACTCCAGCGCCCCATTGACTGGCGTTGGTGTATTACCTGCCACTTGACTTTGAGGTGCCTTCAAAATGGTCCGTTGGCCGCTTTTTGACTCAATGACGACTTCCTTGAGACTGATAGACGTCAGACGCCCGCCACCTGGAAGAGCATCTCCACGCGCGTAGATTTGTCCGTTGATCACAGCTCTCTGCATATCACTGGACAGGTAAATCATTGAGATAGTGGGCGGCGCCTTGTCAACCGAAGCTGAAACAGGGCCCGACGCCTTGCGCGCACCGGATTGCAGGGGCAATAGAGTTGGCGCAGCAGCAGCAGCCTGCGCCAATGGGCCACCCCTTAAAGCCATAGAGGCAGGCCCCATGGCCTCTAGATTGGCCAGTAATTGGTCGGCTCGGCGAAGCTGAGCCAACTCAAGGTTTCCGTCCGCAAAGGGGGGTGCGACTGGCGCGGTTGCCAACATTGGTCGAGCTATTGGTGCCATCGCTGAACGCATGGTCAGCATACCGGCCCAAACCAGCGCAGCCATGCCAGCGAGTGACAACATCAAGGCGGCGTATTTCCTCATAATTGACCTCCGGGTGCCAGATCAACCCGACGGACTGAATAAGAAAAGAAACCGGGCTGCTGGGACTGATAGCCAGGGTCCTCTGACGTCGAGTGATAACCCTTGGCACGCAATGCGCCCAGAAAACCAGACAGTGAGCGCTCAGGAGAGTTGGCGTTGAGCGGTACGCCATCCACCTGGAAACCGGCCGCCCCCCCCTCGTCCGACAGGGTGCGAACGCGCATCACGCGGACCCGTTGATCTGCCGCGCCGCGCAGCACCTCCATGAAGCTGAGCAAGTCTGGACTACTTTGCGCCGTGGTAAGCGAAGCCAAGAAACCAAGGGTGTTGGCGTGGCGGGTCAGAAGTGCGGCGGCGGGCATGTCCATACCCGCGTTGCGTTCGGAGATGGCGGCCACCTCCTCACGAAGATGCGCAGCCTGGCTTTCCAGCTGCATGGTTTGGGTAGTCCAGAAGCCAGCCACCAGCATCAGAGCGACGCCACAAGCGGCGGTCACTAGCGCAACAGGCAGGCTGAATTGGTCTGCCGCTGCCGCCAGACGGTCCGTCCGGCTATTGGCGGCGGCCCGCCAGTTGACAGAATCGACCATGAATGGAGCGGCCGTGTGCATGTCGCCAGAAGGCGTTTCGAGCACAACGCTGGGCGCCAATTGAATGTTTACGCCCAAACGCTGACGAATCAGTTCATGAAATGCGGCTGCATCGGCGTGTACCGGTGCCAGCAAATCGCACCAGAGCAACGTCATGTTGTCGTTGCGAGGTAACCACTGTTGGCGGGCTTGCTCCACCAGGTTCAGCAACGCTGTTTCCACGTCGTCGGGATCGTCAGAAAAAGCCGTCACTGACAGGAAAATCATGGTGTCTGGCTTGGAAACAAGCAAACGGAACTGGCGCCCGACGCGGCACAACACCGCATCATGCCGCTGCGCCAGGGCCAGCAACGTGCTTTCAACCGAAAACAACAGACCGACTGAGGGTTGTCGCTCCAGCCAAGTGAATGTAGCTTGCCAAATGGCCACTGGCACGGCCGTATACAACACCCGCGAGCCACCACCGGCACGAATCATGCGGTGAGTCAACACATGGGCTTCGCCGTCCACAAGCCCCTCCGTTCTCAGCTTTTTCTCGATCACGGCCGCAGCAAAATCAGGCTGGGCATCAACAGCCGTTACGCCACAAGGTGCATTATCAAAATCACTCAGGACTCGGCTTCTGGGCGACAGGGCCGGCGGCTCGGCAGCAACGGACCAGTGGTCGCCATTGCTGCTGTACCAAACGCCTTGAATGGACAGTATCAAAGGAGTCTTCATAGGGGTCGATCAGAAATTCGGAATCTCAAGGCACCCTTCAAGCTCACCATCAAGGGGTAGCGCGTGCCGGCCAGAGAGTCAAACAGCCCTTCATCCGGGTGAGTCACGGCAAGATCAAGGCTTTCTAGGTTGAACAATTGGTCCTTGGAGCGCGAGGTGGATTGCAGGATGGCGTTCATTTGGTCGCGCGGCAGGCTTTGCTGACGCATATTGACTTGTCGCTCACTCCAGTGGCCCGGCAAGACCAGCGCGCCCTGCGCGCGCTGTTGAATAGTTTTGGCCTCTTCGAGAAGAATGCGGTTGCGTTGCGCTTGTTGCGCACCCCGCTGGGCGACGTCCAGTGACGCTGTCGCGCCACTCAGCTCACGTTGGGCAACCGATCGAGCGGTGCGCGACCAGTCAAACCCAACCACACCGACCAAGAGCAAGACCACAGCGCCACCCAACATCCACAGCCCGGAGGACTGCTCTTTTGGCGCCGAACTGCCAACGGCATCTGTGGCTTCGGCGTTCATTGATCCATGACCCAAATAGCAGTCACCAGGGCAACCTGGTCTTCATCAAGCCGGGCACCATTGCCGGTTGCTGTTGGCACCGAACCCTGTGCGTAGGTGTTGTTGGCCGCCCACTGCAGGCCGGGTTGATTCGCCGTGCCAGTGTTGTTGGCTGCGATGTTTTGCTGGCGAAAGCGCCCTTCCACCGAGTCTGGCTTGCCATCGACCACTTGGTCGAGGTAGCGGGCCAGGTCAGGCGTCAACCCACGAATGACCATCACATTGCCCGAGCCCTGAATTTGGGCCGCAGGGTTCCACTGAAAACACACTTGCAATTCAGCCGGATTTCCGTTGGTATCGGTGTAGACATAGCGATCTTCTTTGCCTTCGCCGCGACCCGGTGGCATGCGGTTGCCAATCTGTTGCATCAGCGTGCGCAAGTTGGCGGTGGCCAACAAGGGGTCACCGGCGCCCACTGAATTGGAGGCAAAGCCTTGGCCATTGCAAATGCGCAAACCCGTGTTGGCATAGCTGGCAGGAACGCCTGCCACAGCGCCGTTGAGGTTACCCGTTGCCACGGGTTGGCCACCAATCGTCGCCTCAGCGCCAGCGACCATGACGGTCGGCGCGACTTGGCTGTCACCCAGCACCACACCAGCGCGCTGGTAGTAGCCGTCGTAACTTTTCTTCCATTCGTACACAAACTTATTGCTTATTTTTTGGTATTCCGCGTTGCGCATCACGTCTTTACCGACGGCAAGTGCGCCCAAAATCAGGCCAATGATGACCAGCACAATGGCCATTTCGACCAGCGTGAAGCCCGTTTGCCGGCGCAGGGGCATTTTTGTTTTTGCGTTGTACATGGTGTTGTCCTTGTCGGCCTTATTGATTCATCTTGTAATGGGCGACCACCGTGAGAACTTGGTTCTCGTCAAGGTTGGTTGCAACAGCGCCGCCAGCCTGAGTTATGTCATTCTGGTTGGTCCCCAGCCACTCAATACCAGGCGCATTGCCCCCGCCTGCGATGTTGACGACGCCCTGCTGGCGCAGCATGCCCTCTCGCGAATCAGCCTTGCCATCGATCATTTGATCCAGCGAACGCGCCAGATCAGGCGTCAGGCCGGAGATCACCATCACATTGCCAGCGCCAGAGGCCACCGCTGGCGGGTTCCACTGAAAACACACCTGGATTTCCTGCGGGTTGCCGTTGGAATCCAAATAGACGTAACGGTCCTCGAATCCCTCAGCACGCCCTGGGGGCATGCGCACGCCAGCCTGTTGCATCAGCGTCCGCAAGTTGAAAGCGGCGCCCGCTTGCACCGCGCCGCCCATATTCGGGCCTAGTGCTCCATTGCAAATGACCCCTTGCGCAGCCACCGCGGTCATATTTCCACCGGAAATGGGAGCGCCGGCACCCGCCGCGTAATTGAATCCGTTCACCATCAACCGCGGTGCGGTTTGGCTGTCTGCCGGGACCACGCCCGTTCGTTGCGTGTGGGCGTTGTAGGCCAACACCCATTGATCGATGAATTTTTGCTTGACCTTGGTGTACTCCGCATTGCGCTGTACGTCTTTGCCAATGGTGATGGCTCCCAGAATCAAACCGATGATGACAAGCACCACCGCCATCTCAACCAAGGTGAAGCCGGCCTGTCGGCGCGCGACGCGCTTCGGGGAACGACGGATGCGGTTCAGCATAGTTTTGGACATGACGCCCTCTCTGGATGGGAAAAACAAAAAACAAGAACCACGATTGTTTTTTTGTTACAACCGAGTGTGAAATAAGTCTCGAATACTTAATTTATTGATCTGGCTTAAACTGGGCGCCGCTGAGAAGGACGCGAAAGCCAAACCCAAAATCGTAACAAATCATTTCATCGGTGGAGTTTACGTAACACCCCCGTCCTTGGGTATGGTCCATGCAGACCATATTCACCACAAAACCGTGAGGTGTAATGACCCAATTGGTGTCTCCCAGAGTCCTGGTCGTTGACGATCACGTCATATTTCGAATGGGTCTTCGCATAGTGATCGAGGCCGACCTGCCGGGTGCCACCGTGTTCGAGGCAGCATCAGTTTCTGACGCTCTGGTTCTGGCCGCTGGCGCGCTACAGGCCATATTGCTGGACATCCGACTCGAAGGCATGAACGGCCTTGACGGCATTGCGCTGCTGCGTAGTAAGTGGCCAACAACGCCCATACTTATGTTGTCGTCACACGATGAATCTGAGACGGTCCGGTTGGCGCTCAGTTGCGGCGCCACAGGCTTTATCTCCAAAGCCAACGCGGCCAACGATGTGACCGAGGCGCTTCGAGCACTTCTATCCAAGGATTTCACCGGCAATAGTGAATGTGAGCGGTCCTCCACCCGACGACGCCCTACACCGCGCCAAACAGAAGTCCTTGCCTTATTGAACGAGGGTTTGTCCAACAAACTCATCGCACGCCAAATGTCCTTGTCTGAGAACACCGTCAGGCGACACGTACAAGATCTTTTGGAGCTCTTTGGCGTAGTTAGCCGGGCTGAAGCCGTCTTTTGCGCAAGGGCTCGAGGCCTAATCGGTTGAAAACCACGAGCGTCAGTCAGCACAACCTGTTTGTATTGGTCGACCGGCAGGTGCTGGTTCAGCAGTTGCAGCGCTCACTGAGCCGAGTTCATGGGTCCTTGGTGACGATCTCGATGTTGCTGGCATTTCTCATTTGGGCCATGCCAAACCCCGCTTACGCGACCAACCTGCATTGGTGGTGCTTGGCCGCGTTCCTCTCCAAGCTGATTTGCTGGCGCCATGCCCGACAAACGTTGAAGCGCGGTATCAGCCAAAATCAGGCCACTAAAACAGTCTGGACTTTGACGGTGTTGAATGCGCTGGACGGCGCCCTGTGGGGGTCCCTCCTGTGGATTACGCTGGACAACACCACGCTTGTCCGAAGCGCATTGGTCATCGCAGTAATGACAGGGGTAGCGGCCAATGCGATGTCGGTATTGGCGTCAGTTCCGTTGGTATTTATTGCCTTTGCATGCAGTGGTGCCTTAGTGGCTCTATCCAAGCTGGTATTGATGCAAGACTCTGCTTTCACACTCCTGGGGGTGGCAGGCCTGCTGTACCTGATGATGATGATTGGATTGGTGTTGCGCAACGGAGCCGCCGCACGTCAGTCCACCGAACTAAGACTCGGCAATACAGCCTTATTGGAGAAGTTGCGATCGAAGACCCGACTGGCTGAGGATGCCCGTCGAACTGCCGAGGCGGCCAACGACGCCAAGTCCAAATTTCTCGCCGCGGCCAGTCACGATCTTCGACAGCCTGTGCACGCGCAGGGGTTAATCTTGAATGTGTTGTCCCGCACCGCGCTGACGGAGCATCAGCGCGATTTGCTCGCAAGTGCAAACGCATCGGGTGCTGCGCTTTCCAACATGCTAGATGACCTGCTCGATTTCTCCAAAATTGAAGCGGGGGTCATCGAGCCCCAAGTGCAATCTGTTTACTTGCAACCGCTTCTTAACAAAATTGAGCGCGAATTCGCAGGGCAGGCTGATGCGGCGGGGCTCAACTATCGCTCTCGCGAAACCGCTCTAGTGGTGCAGTCAGACCCAGCGTTACTGGAGCGCATCATGCGCAACCTGGTCTCCAACGCCATTCGCTACACCGACAGCGGAACCGTTCTGGTGGCCTGCCGAAAACGCGGATCGCAGGCAATTCTTGAGGTTTGGGACACGGGTGTCGGCATTGTTCCCTCACAACAGCGAGACATATTTCGCGAGTTTCACCAACTGGGGAACCCCGAGCGGGATCACCGCAAGGGGCTGGGGTTGGGCTTGTCCATCGTTGACGGGATCGCTCTCAAGCTTGGGCATGCCTTGGACCTGTCCTCCGTTGAGGGACGTGGCAGCGTCTTTAGAATCACGCTCCCACTTTCCCAAGACGCTTCGCCACTCGCGTTGGTCACGCTACCGAATGACAAACCACTTGAAGCACTGAGCGCGCATGTGTTGGTCATCGACGACGATGAGCGGGTGCGTGGGGCGATGGCGCCACTACTGTCCGACTGGGGCTGCAAATGTGACGTCGCAGAGTCAGTCCACGAAGCCATGGCTTTGGCGCGGGAGTCAATGCCAGATGTCATCATTAGTGACTATCGCCTTCGAGGGGATCAAACAGGCTTGCAGGCCATAGTGGCACTCAGGCGGATGGCTGGCGTGCCGCTTCCTGCCATACTGATCACTGGCGACACATTGCCAACTCGTCTTCGCCACACCCATGAGAGCAACATACCAACGCTACACAAGCCTGTGGCACCTGACCTTCTCTACAAATGCCTGAGAACGATGTTGCCTCAACAGGAGCAGCCGTCTGGCACTGAAGGCGCCCCGGAAATTGAAACAACTGTTCAAGGCAAAGTCCGGGTCACATAACTCCTGACACGGCCTATCAGGAGTCAGCACTCAAGCAGTATGAAGCGGCCCAAAATGGAGTTTTCCTGTGCACTGCGGATCACCGCATGGAAGTAATCTCGGACCTTTTTGATCCAAACCTGGTTCACTCAACAGTAGGGAAATTTTTTCCTACAGTTACCGTCAATCCACCTGCATTCATTGGCGAGACAGCAGCAGTTAAATGTTGAATACCTCAGAGTGAAAGAATCCGTGCATCCCGCACAGACGTTCCGGATTTCCCCCTGTCCTCTTGAAAGATCAAAAAATGCCCTTATCATTAGCACTCGTAGGAGTTGAGTGCTAACAGGCCTTCCGGCTTGCTGATCTCACCCCTCCAGCTAATACAGAAGCCAGCTCACAAGAGTTGG
>JBBKVN010000358.1:0-6955 GCA_037968455.1 Rhodoferax sp. | reverse complement strand
ACCTTCAGTGCGTCGGTGACGCGCTCGATCGCCTTCACAAAGTCTTTGTCGTCGATCTCGCAATGAAAGCCGTAAGCGGGAGTTGCTGTGGCCGAATTTGTTTGAGGTAAGTGGTTCATGAATGGCTCCTTACTTGGTCATTGGAAGTGATTGCGTGCGATCCATCATCATCTGCATCATGGATTGCATCATCTCCATGCGTTGCTCCATCATGTTCTGGCGAGCGGCCATATCGCCGGGCTTGCCCATCATCGTGCCAGGGCCCATGCCACGCATTCCACCCATCATGTTCATGCCGTTCTGCATGATGCTCATTTGCTCGGTCATGAGTGCGTTGCGCTCTTCAGGGGTCTTGGCTGCCAACATCTTGTCGTGCATCTCGCGCATGGTCTTCATTTGCGCCTCCATGCCTGGCATCCCGGCCGTGGGACCCATGTTGCCCATGCTCGGGGCGGGCGTAGCGGTCGTGGCCTGCGCCATTAACACCGCGGTTGTGGGGGCCGGATGGTGGCTGTCGTGCTGGGTATCCGCGGCGGCCCAGGTGGATGCGGCCCAGGTGGATGCGGCCATGGTTGCCACGGTCAGTGCGGCAACGGAGGAAAGTGTGCGAACGAATGTCATGTAGAACTCCTGATTGAAGAGAAAAGTGTGCTGAAACGTGGAATCACCGTCTGTGCGGTGACACACGCTGTCTAGAGGTTTTTTGGCCGGCGCCCTGAGAGACACAGAGGCAAGCTGAATGAAGCGAGCGGCATAGCGCCAGGCGCCACGCTTGAGCTACTGGGCTACAACGTCAAGCGCGAGAAGCGCGTGCGAAAAGGTAATTTCGGACTGGGATCCGGTATCTCGGGCGTGGCATCGATGGCTGTTGACGCCGCCCATTTCGAGGCCCACTCGAACGCCATGGGTGGACCTATCACAGCCAGCGACGGATCGATACCCGACGGCAATTTGACGATGGCGTTTGCGCCTTCGTCAAAAACTTTAAGGCACGAATCATTGCCATCGTCAGAGTCGCCGCCATGGTGACCCATTGCCGTGACAGGCGGGCCTGCGTTCAGGAGCGTCCCGCCTGATTCCTGATGCACTGGATTTCCGGGCTCTTGGAACTGGCAGGCGTTCGCCCAACTAACACCCAAGGCGAACACCCACACCATCAACACCGTGAAAACGGTGCGGTGTCTTTTTCGGTTGCTCGCTGGATAGCTCATAGGAATAGGTGACCCATGGCGTTGATGATGGACCTCGATCGGGGCAACATCATTGATGCAGGTCAATCAATCAGTGGGCGGAAGTAGAGAGTCGACGGCAAAACTTTGGCTCTTCCCAAACAAAGGCAATGTGATTCAGGATTGCCGTGGCAACTTGATTGAAAACGAAGTTGTCCGACTATCGGAGGTTACCGAGATTGATCCACCGTGAGCCACAATGATGGACTTGGTAATGGCCAATCCCAAGCCCGTACCTTCGCTACGATGCTGGCGGGAAGGATCGGCCCTAAAAAATCGCTCAAATACCCGTTGCAAGTATTCGGACGGAATGACGTCCCCTGTGTTTTCCACTCGAATCTCAAATTCATGTGGCATCTCCTGAATAACGACACCCACGCTGGTATTTGGCGTGGCGTGACGAATCGCATTGGAAAGCAAGTTACCTAGTGCGCGGCGAATCATGAGCCGGTCCACAGAGACAGCACCGTCACCGCTGACAGAAAACCGAACCCCTTTCTCATCCGCCACCGCGTCGTAATATTCAAACAACGCTTGAAACTCGGAGGCAAGATTAATTGTTGCCAGATGCGGGACAAACAAACCGTTGTCCGCCTTAGCCAATAGCAGCATGTCGGAAATCATTCGAGCCAGGTGTTCGAACTCCTCGACGTTGGATTCCAGAATAATTTTGTACTCTGACTCGCTGCGGTCCCGTGACAAGGCGACCTGGGTTTCTGTCATGAGGTTGCTCACTGGCGTGCGCAATTCATGCGCGATGTCAGAGGAGAAGTCTGTCAAGCGCGCAAAAGCGTCCTCCAACCGGGCAAGCATTTCATTCAAGGATTGGGCAAGATTCCCCAACTCGATTGGCATGTCGTCAATAGGCAGCCTGTAACTCATACGCTGTGCTGTCACAGCCTTCGTCTGCTCACGCATCATGTGCAATGGCGCCAAGCCATTTCGCGCCACAACCCACCCTAACACGCCGGAAAGTACGGCTGCCACCACAATAAATGCCCACAACGTTCGCTGAAAGGATGCCATGAATACTTGGTGATGCACGATGGCAATCGCCACCGCCACAGTCACGGGCACTTGAGCGTAATCTGGCAGACCGATGGTTGCCTGCGCTGCAATACCTCGATAGCTTTGGCCGTTGCTTTTCCAGATTGCGGGTTTTGATGAGCCGTGTTGTGCACTGTGAGTGATGGCTGAAATTGAAAACGCTTGCGTGGTGTTGGAGAACAATATCTGTTGATTTGAGCCGATCACCATTAGCTCTAGGCCATGGTGGCCAACCAGTGAGTTGTCCAGCGACTGCATCACTGCCCCCATATCGTTCATTGGACCCAGCTTCTCCAAGGTATGGCGGGCGAGTGCCATTTTTCCAGTCAGCACCTCCATATCCTGGTCTTCGAAATGTTTGTCCACGGAAGCGGCAATGACAAATCCCAGAGTCATCAATACCATCGATGAGACGAGTACAAACAGCATCGTCAATCGAGCTGTCATGGAGAGGTTTCTTATCTGGATCAATTGGGATTCTCTATGACATAACCCATACCACGGACCGTGCGAATCAATTTGGACTCAAATGGGTCGTCCAGCTTGGCACGCAAACGACGCATAGCAACATCAATGACATTGGTGTCTGAGTCGAAATTCATATCCCAGACCTGAGAGGCGATGAGCGATCGGGGTAAAACCTCACCTTGTCGGCGAAGCAATAACTCCAACAAAGCGAACTCTTTGGCGGTCAAGTCGATACGCTTGCCTGCGCGTGTCACGCGCCTTCGCAAAAGGTTCAACTCCAGATCAGCCACGCGCATGAACTCATTCCCCGAAAGCGTCGCCCCTCGGCGCAACAGGGTTCGCACCCGTGCTAGCAGCTCGGAGAAGGCAAAGGGTTTAACCAGGTAGTCATCCGCGCCCAACTCCAGGCCCTTCACCCGATCATCGACGCCGTCGTGAGCGCTCAAGAAGAGAACCGGTATGTCCTTTCCCGCACGGCGAATGCCACTCAAGATGCCCCACCCATCCAAACCCGGAAGCATGACATCCAATATGGCCAGGTCAATTGACTCGGTGAGAGCATGATGCAAACCATCTTTCCCGTCACGTATCAAGTTGACAACAAACCCAACTTCCTCCAGCCCTTGTTTTAGGTAGTCGCCAGTTTTTGGCTCGTCCTCAACAATGAGGATTCTCATGGGTACTCTCCAAATAAATCAGCCAACAGGACATTCACCCACGTTTTAATGGCTCGCCAACACCATAAGTCAAGAAAACGGTATTTTGCAGAAGCAGTTCAATAAATTGCCCCGTGGTACTCAAGGCCAAAAAATACCGCTTACGGATTCTCTCTTGCCACGGAGTTTGCCCGATGTCAGAGCCAACTTCTTGCCTTGACATATTGGAAGTCTCTGGCGTTCTGCTTCGCTTCTCGCTAGATGCGCCAACGCCCGTTTGAGCCGTGACACCAAGACAATGCGTCATCCATCCATCGCAGACACACCTCAGTTGATGCCAGCTTTGCGTTGCATCATTCGAATGTAGGCAGTGATGTGCGCCACTTCATCTGGTGTCACACTATTCACCGGTGCCATGTCGCCAAACTTCCAATGGTGCGCCTTGGCGCCGCTGGCAACCGCCCGTTGGAAAGCCGCGTCACCATGGTGCGACGGCTCATAGACCCGGTGCAGGAAAGAGGGTCCCCGGGTACTTCCGTTCTCCTGCCCCTGTAGCGCAGCACCATGACAACTGGCACAATTTTGGGCATACAAGCCTTTGCCTTTTGAGGGGTTGGGCATGAGCCCTGCGCTGGGCTCTGCACTTCCACTGATTTTTGGCAACGTTTGGCCGTAGCTTGAAACGGCAACCAGAAGGGCCAGCCCAACAAGCGCTGATCCAGCCATTTTCCGATACGGTTGTGCCGAGTTTGTTTTGCCCATCAATTCGCAGATTGAAGGTCAGTCACGGTCATTTTCCCGCTAACGTAGGCCACCATGAATCGAATCTTGTCACCGGCTTGAACCTTGTCCAGCATGGCCTTGTCCTGGGCCAGGAACACCATGGTCATCCCGGGCATATCCATGTGCTTGATGGCGCCATGTTTGATCGTGATTTTTCCCGTGTCTTTGTCGATTTTTCGCACTTCGCCGTCGGTCAGGCTTGGCGCGCCAGCCATGTCCATCTTCGGTTGCTCCGCTGCGGCCTCCGCAAAGACTTGAGCGGAGAACAAAGATGACAGTGCGACGGCCGTTGCGGCTACCAGGTGGCTTGTATTTTTCATGTGATTTTCCTTAAATTTGAAGTGTTTGGGCTGTCGGATGGTTTGGTTTCTTTACTTGGTGCCTACCAGCACTTGCCCCTTCATGCCAGCCTCATAGTGACCAGGCATCAGGCACGCAAAATTCACCGGTCCGGCTTTGGTGAATTGCCAGATGATTTCACCCTGTTTGCCCGGGGCCAGAGTCAGTTTGCTGGGCTCGTCATGCTCCATACCCGGGAATTTCTTCATCTCTTCCAAATGCGCCAGCAGTTCTTTTTGGGTGCCCATACTCATTTCGTGAGGCACTTGACCAGAATTTTTCACAACAAAGCGAATGGTCTCACCTTTTTTGACCTTGATGTCCGACGGGGTGTAGCGCATGTTGTCGGCCATGTCGACAGAGATGGTCCGATTGACCTTAGCTGCCACGCCAGGTTTTCCGATGGCGGACTCATCATGGCCACCCGCGTGGGTCCCGGAGGCAAAGGCGGCAGATGACGCCAGGAGAAAGGCGACTACACCCAATGAAAGTTTCTTTGACGCAATCAGGTTTGAATTTTTCATATTTACTCTCGAAATAACAGTTAAAAAGTGAATGAACTTTGAGACTCAATGGGACATTTGCATGCCTTTGGGCTTGATGACCGTCGCGGCGGGCTTGGCTTCGGCTTTGGCTGTCGGTCGTGCGACTTGTGGCGGCGAACCTGTCCACTCTTGCGCCACAGTACCTGCTGGATATTGATATGGACCAGGGTCGCTATAGTCCCCCGGCTTTTGGTCCTTTCTCACTTTGAATACACTGAACATGCCTCCCATCTCCAATGGGCCAAACTGGCCTGTCCCCGTCATCATGGGGGCAGTATTGTCGGGAATCGGCATTTGCATCTCTCCCATATCCGCCATGCCACGCTCACCCATCAGCATGTAATCGGGTGCCACTTTTTGAATCTTTTTGACTAGTCCACGGTGGTCCACACCGACCATCGTCGGCACGTCGTGCCCCATGGCGTTCATGGTGTGATGGCTTTTGTGGCAATGCATGGCCCAATCGCCTTCTTCATCAGCGATGAGCTCAATCTGGCGCATTTGTCCCACAGCAACATCGGTGGTGACCTCATACCAACGTGTGCTGGGCGGCGTCGGTCCACCGTCGGTACCCGTGACCAGAAACTCATGACCGTGCAGGTGAATCGGGTGATTTGTCATGGTCAAGTTGCCAACCCGAATCCGCACTCGGTCATTCAGCCGCACATTCAGCGTATCTATCGCAGGGAAAACTCGGCTGTTAAAACACCAGATGTTGAAGTCCGTCATGGTGTTGATCTTGGGTGTCTTGCTGCCAGGGTCCACGTCAAAGGCATTGAGCAAAAAGCAAAAATCCCGATCGACCTCGCTGATGTGCGGATGTTTGGTTTTGGGGTGGGTCACCCACATGCCCATCATTCCCATCGCCATTTGCACCATTTCGTCAGCGTGAGGGTGGTACATAAAGGTCCCCGGACGGCGCGCTTCAAACTCGTAGACAAATGTCTTTCCGACAGGAATGGCCGGCTGATTGAGGCCACTGACACCATCCATGCCATTGGGCAAGCGCTGTCCGTGCCAGTGCACGGAGGTGTGCTCGGGCAATTTATTGGTCACAAAGATACGAACGCGGTCACCTTCCACGACTTCAATGGTCGGCCCTGGGCTCTGCCCGTTGTAACCCCACATGTTGACCTTAAAACCGGGGGACACTTCTCGCACCACCGGTTCCGCCACAAGGTGAAATTCCTTGACACCATTGTTCATGCGCCAAGGCAGCGTCCAGCCATTGAGGGTCACCACCGGGTTGTAGGGTCGACCCGTGGTCGGAACGAGCGGCGGCGCGGTGGCCACGGAGGTCTGGATCACGGGCTCAGGTAAGCCGGCCAACGCGGAGCGCGCTACAGCCAAGCCAGCCACGGACGCCGCTGCACCGGCGAAAAATTGTCGACGTGAGTTGATGTTCATATTTTTTTCCTATTAATGCTCGGCTGCTGCAGCAGCTTCCCCGCCGCCACCCAAAGAGACGAAACTGGTGGGTTCGCCTCCTTGGAGCACCCATTGCAGGTCGCTTTCAGCCAACCAAAAGTCACGCTGGGCACTGATGACATCCATCGATGCCTGGGATTGATTACGCGACTCGTTCAACAGATCCCACGCACTGCTCAGCATGCCGTTGTAATGAAGCACGGTTTCTTCGCTGATGAATTCGCGCACCTTCAGCACTTCTTGGCTCGCCTGATACAGGGCATGGCTGGTTTGGTAGGCTGCCAGCGCCATGTCTGTGTTGATGCGGTTGCGCTGCCCGGTGGCGCGCGGCAATTGGTTCTGAATGACCAGCGCCCGCGCCCGCCATTCGTCCCCCGCGACCGCAAGTGGCGGCACATCGGGCAAGCGCTCTGGTAGAGCCACCGACGCGAACTGCCCCTTGAGTCCCAGGGCGCTGATC
>JBBKVN010000357.1:0-4877 GCA_037968455.1 Rhodoferax sp. | reverse complement strand
CACATGAACTGGTTGCATGGTTTTTGGGGCCTTGGCGCGACCATGGGGCCGTTCATCATGGGCTCGGCGTTGGCAAGCAACGCGGGCTGGACTGGCGGCTACCGCACGATTGGCTGGATTCAACTGTCGTTGGCCTTGCTTCTGTTTGTGGCGCTGCCACTTTGGAAGCGCGAAACCTCTGGAGAATCCAACGACGACACAGAACAGAGCAGTGCGCGGACCGGCTTCAAACCCATCAACCCGTGGGCGTTATGGCTGGCGCCCCTCACCTTCCTCCTGTATGTCGCCGCCGAAGTGGGCACCGCCCTGTGGGCGGCCAGTATTTTGATTACGTCGCGCCAACTGGATGGGCTGACGGCAGGTGTGTGGGTGTCGTTGTTTTTTGCGTCCATCACCGCCGGTCGTTTTGGCATTGGCCTGGTGGCGAACCGCGTCGGCAACCGCCGCTTGGTTCGCGTCGGTCTTTGTACCGCTGTGGCGGGCGCCACCCTCTTTGCCATTCCCGTGTTGCCCCACCCGTTGTCACTGTTTGGCCTGATGCTGATGGGCCTGGGTTGTGCGCCTGTGTACCCCTCACTGATGCATGAGACCGCCCGGCGCTTCCCGCCGCTCACCGCGCGCCGCGTGATTGGCCGGCAACTGATGTTTTCTTATGTGGGCAGTTCCGTGATGCCGGCTGCGTTTGGGGTACTGGCTACCTATGCGGGATTGGTTTGGGTGATGCCGGTTGTGGTGGTCTTGCTGCTGCTGCTGTTGGCAGCCACCAGCCACCTGGACAGACAGACTTGATTTCGCCAACGGCCACTAGAATGGTCGGCTGTTTTCCGCGCCACCTCAAGATGTCAAACACCCAAGCAGCCCACCCCATTCGCAGCCAGTACGAAGATTTTATGCGCCATGTGGACACCCATGGCGTCCTAAAAGCAGACCGTACCGGCACAGGCACCAAGAGCGTGTTTGGCCACCAGATGCGCTTTGACTTGAATGAAGGTTTCCCACTGGTGACCACTAAAAAGGTCCACCTGCGCTCCATCATTCAAGAGTTGCTGTGGTTTCTCACCGGTTCGAGCAACAACAACTGGTTAAAAGAACGCGGCGTGAGCATTTGGGACGAGTGGGCCCGCCCGGACGGTGACCTGGGCCCGGTTTACGGCGTGCAATGGCGCAGCTGGCCCACGCCAGACGGCGGCCACATCGACCAAATCGCCGAAGTCATCAAAACCCTTAAAAGCAACCCTGATTCACGCCGCATCATCGTCAGCGCCTGGAACGTGGCCGAGCTAGACAAGATGGCGCTGATGCCGTGCCACGCCTTCTTCCAGTTCTACGTGGCAGACGGAAAACTCAGCTGCCAGCTGTACCAGCGCAGTGCCGACATCTTCTTGGGCGTGCCATTCAACATTGCCAGTTACGCCCTGCTCACCCACATGGTGGCGCAACAGTGTGACCTGGCCGTGGGCGATTTCATCTGGACAGGCGGCGACTGCCATATCTACAGCAACCATCAGGAACAAGTCGCGCTGCAACTCAGCCGCGCGCCCATGGCCTACCCCACCCTGCACATCAAACGCCGCCCGGCCTCCATCTTCGAGTACGAGTACGAAGATTTTGAAGTGCTGGGCTATGAATGTCACCCCGCCATCAAGGCCCCGGTGGCCGTGTGATCACCCGCCCCCAGCTTATTTCCTTGCTGGTCCTCACGCTGATGTGGGGGGTGAACTGGCCCATGATGAAGCTCTCGCTGAGCGAACTGACCCCGATGTATTTCCGCGCCGTCACCATGTCGGGCGGTGCGTTGTGGTTGTTCATCTATTACCGTTGGCGGGGCTTGCGCATGTGGCCCGAAGGCAGCGAGTGGAAATCCATCGTGACGCTGGGCTTGCCAAACATGCTGGGCTGGCACGCGGTATCCATTCTGGGCGTCAAGGAGCTGGCGTCCGGGCGGGCTGCCATTCTGGGCTTCACCATGCCGATCTGGACGGTGCTGATCAGCGTATTGTTTTTAGGTGAGCGGCTCACCCGCCGGGTGGCTTTTGCAGCCGTTGCTGTGGGCTTGGCGATTGCCCTTTTGATTTCCCAGGAATTCACTGCGTTGGCAGGACGCCCCTTGGGCATTGCGTGGATGGAAATCGCGGCCGTTCTGTGGGCCATTGGCACCTTGATGATGCGCCGCGCCCGGCTCACTTTACCCGTCGAGACATTGATTGTCTGGATGATGATCTTGACCAGCGCGCTGTTGTGGGTCGTGGCCTGGGCGAGTGAGCCTTTCCCGCGGTGGCAGTTTTCGCAGCCCATGTGGCTGAGTCTGGCCTACGGCGTGATCTTTAACTATGGTTTTGCCCAAATCATCTGGGCCGGCCTGGCCCGGAACTTGCCACCGGCCACCAGCGCCATGAGCATCATGGCCGTGCCCATGGTCGGCACCCTGTCGGCCACACTGATTGTGGGCGAATGGCCGCTGTGGCAGGATTATGTGGCCATGCTTTTTGTGATGAGCGCCATTGCCGCCGTACTTTTACCCAGCCGAACCCGGGCCCAAACCCCATGAAACTGAACCTGATCTACGCCCGCGCCGCCAACGGTGTCATCGGCCTCAACAACGCCATGCCCTGGCACTTGCCTGAAGACTTGGCGCACTTCAAACGCAACACATTGGGCTGCCCGGTGATCATGGGCCGCAAAACGTGGGACTCCTTACCCCCCCGGTTTCGCCCCCTGCCCGGTCGCCTGAACATTGTGCTCAGCCGCCAGTCCGACTGGCAGGCTGACGGCGCTTTGCGCGCCAGCACCCTGGCCGAAGCCTGCTCGCAATGCCCCGCCGACAGCGATGTCTGGGTCATTGGCGGTGCTGAGGTTTATACGCAGGCATTGCCTATGGCCACCAAAGTGGTTGTTACCGAGATTGACGCCACCTATGAAGGCGACGCCTTCGCCCCCGAGTTGGGTGCGGAGTGGGTGGAAACCAGTCGCGACCGCCAAGTCTCCGCAGCCGGTCTGGGCTTCAGCTTTGTCACTTACGAGCGCCACGCGCCTGTTTAAACTATTATTTTGATAGCACCTTGCGCAGACTGCGCGGGCGCTAGAGGACGTTTTTTATATGAAATTTGCCACCTGGAATGTCAACTCTTTGACGGTTCGCTTGCCCCAAGTTCTGGACTGGCTGGCCGCCAACCCGGTCGATGTGTTGGTGCTGCAAGAACTCAAAATGACGGACGACAAGTTTCCGGCCGATGCCTTCACGCAAGCGGGCTACCACGCCCAATGGTTTGGCCAGAAGACCTACAACGGTGTCGCCTTGTTGTCGCGCAGCCCTGCCGAGAACGTGGTCAAGAACATCCCTGGGTTTGACGACGACATGGCGCGGGTCATCACCGGTGACGTGAATGGCGTGCGGGTCATTGGTGGCTACTTCCCCAACGGCCAGGAACCCGGCAGCGACAAGTTTGAGTACAAGATGAACTGGCTCAAAGGCCTGCGCGACTGGGTGCGCACCGAACTGGTGACCCACCCGAAGCTGGTGCTGATGGGTGACTACAACATCACCTTTGACGATGCCGACGTCTGGGACCCGGTTGGCTTGCAAGACACCATTCATTGCACCGAAGAAGAGCGCTACCACCTGCGTGCACTGATCGCGCTGGGCTTGCATGACGCCTACCGACTGTTTCCCCAGGAAGACAAGAGCTACTCTTGGTGGGATTACCGCGACTTCGGCTTTCGCCGCAACCGAGGCATGCGCATCGACCACATCCTGATCAGCGACGCACTCAAGCCGCTGGCGACCAGCTGCGCCATTGACAAGACCCCGCGCAAAAACGAACGCCCCAGCGACCACACGCCGGTGGTTGTGGATATTCAGCTTTCTTAATTCGCCCTACCCTAAACTTCGCCGTACCGAGGCGCGGGCAGCGGTGGCGCTGCTACAGAACGGCAATTGGAAAAGTAGAGCACTCCACTGGCCGGGCCCATCAAAGGCGGCAAGTGCTTCTTGAGTAAACCCGCAGCCTCTGCCTGATCCGCGCAGGATTGCAGAAAGCGGCTCAGTTCGGACAACCCTGGACGTGGGCATTTCGCCTTGCCGCAGCTGCCAGAAGCCGCGACAACTCGTTGTTGCGATCGTCAAACTCTCGTTGGAACGCATCGGACTGCTAGCCGCGTTCCGAAAGCGCAGGACCAGGCCGACCAGCAGCATCAAATTGGCAGCGATGGATGCACCAAGACGCAAATAGTAATTCTCGATTTCTCGCTTGATGTCAGCCTGCAACTGATTCGTACGCAGGACATAATCGGTTTTCAGGCCACGCAAAGCCCCTCGCACCACATTCATTGTCTGATTGGCCGAGTCCGTGAGGATGGACTCCGCCGGACGAATAGACCGCCCCTCACTTTTGAGGCTCAAAGCGAGATCAAGGTCCTGCAACTTGGCTGCGATCGCCTTGTCCAGCACCTTCAGCTGTGAAACGCTGGATGGATCGTGGCTTGAGGCGGTACCGAGGGTGGCGCGTGATTGCCGCATTTGTGACAGCGCCGTGTAATTCGGTTGCAAATAGGGCGCGCGACCGCTGAGAAAACAGCCGCGCGCCTCATCTGGGATTGTCGGGACGGCTCCTTCCACCCAACTGGGCCGCGCCGCCGTCACCCTGTCCGTCTTTCGTTGGACAAAATCTCGAAGTATTTGCGTCTGGCAGCAGCGTCTTGCTATAGGCGCGTCCGGTTGCCGTCCTGAGTGGTCAACTGCAACAGACACTTATCGCGCGCGGCAATATCCGGCACGCCATTGCAGTGAAATGTGGCCACGGCACGCAAGGCGGTTGCCTTGTGTCGCAATTCGGCCTGCTGCTTGCTGTCGCTTACAACGTGGTGAAAGGCCCAAAGCA
>JBBKVN010000356.1:0-3218 GCA_037968455.1 Rhodoferax sp. | reverse complement strand
CCAGTAAGTCCTCTGCCTCGGACAGGGACACGGTAAAAGGTTTGTCCACCACCACGTGTTTGCCCGCCAGCAAAGCGGCTTTGGCCAATGGATGGTGGCTGGTGTTGCTGGTGGCAATCACCACCACATCAATGGAGGCGTCAGCAAATACCGCCTCAGGTGTTGGGAGCACCCGCACCAAAGGCCAGTCTGCATGCACGGCGTCGGGCTTGCTGGAGCAGATGCAGGCCAATTCAAGGCCGGGAACGCCCGAGATCAATGGAGCGTGAAAGATGCGGCCGGCGTTGCCGTAGCCAATGAGCGCGACCTGGATTGGGGCGACAGGATCGACGCTTGATTGAGTTGATGAAGTCATGGCCTCGATCATCCATCAAGTTAAAGCGCCCACGTTACCAAGGGGTTACCCGAGGCACGGGCGGGACAGCGCCGTTTGACTCGATCGCTATGATCAGCGCGTCTTGCGTATTGCCTCGGAGAACGATTCATGCTGAATTTCCTGCCCCCTTTGCTGGTGGGCCTTATTGCCAGTGTTTTGATGGCCATCAATGCCCTGTTCTGGGTGCCGATTTTGCTGCTGGTGTCACTTGTAAAACTGATCATCCCGGTCAAAGCCGTGCGCCTGCTGATTGACCCTGTGTTGTTGCGCATTGCCGAGAACTGGATTTCAGGCAACAGCGCCTGGATGGCCTTGACCCAACGCACCCAGTGGGACGTGCAAGGCATTGAGGCCCTGGACCCCCGCAGTTGGTACTTGGTGAACTGCAATCACCAGTCTTGGGTCGATATTTTGGTGCTGCAGCATTTGTTGAACCGTCGCATCCCCTTGCTCAAGTTCTTTCTGAAGCAACAACTCATCTGGGTGCCGGTGATGGGCCTGGCTTGGTGGGCGCTGGAATTCCCCTTTATGCGACGCCACAGTGAGGAATTTCTCAAAAAGCACCCCGAGATGCGTGGTAAAGATCAGGAGACCACGCGCAAAGCGTGTGAGAAATACGCGCTCATCCCGACCAGCGTGATGAATTTTCTGGAAGGCACGCGCTTCACTGACGCCAAACACGAGCGCCAAAATTCTCCCTACAAGCACCTGCTCAAACCCAAAGTCGGCGGCATTGCGCTGGCGCTGAACGCCATGGGTGATAAATTTCAGTCCATTTTGGACGTAACCATCGTCTACCCCGATGGCCGGCCTGATTTCTGGGACTTTACCTGTGGCAAGGTCAAGCGCATTGTGGTGCGCGTGCGTGCCTTGCCGGTGCCTCAGCATTTGCTGAGCGGCGACTACGCCCACGACCCAGTGATGCGGGAGGCCTATCAAAAGTGGGTGCAGCAACTGTGGCTGGACAAGGATGCGCAAATCGAGGCGCTTTTAAAACACTGACCTTGCGGGTCAAAACCGCTGTGATTGCTCAGGCAATGAATCGCCTTTCAGGGGCGAACTCCCATAAACTGGTCGCCATGATGAAACGCTCCCCACTCCTCGCCGCCGCGCTGGTCAGTCTTTTTCTATCGACCTCGCTTTGGGCGGCCGATCAGAAGTACCCCGACGTGGTCGGTGTTCAGGTGCGGTCAAGCGGGGGTGATACGTTTGACTTTGATGTGACGGTGTCGTCACCTTATGACTCACCCCAGCGCTACGCCGATGCGTTTCGTGTGACGGGGCCAAAAGGCGAGGTGTATGGCGAGCGCTCGCTGGCGCATGACCATGCCGGTGAGCAACCCTTCACCCGCGACCTCTACGGCGTGACAGTGCCCAAAGGGGTTCGCAGCGTTTCCGTGCAAGGGCGGGACCAACGTTTTGGCTACGGCGGCAAGACCTTTGAGGCACGCTTGCCTGGCCGCTGAGCCAGCGGTTTGTCGAATGCGCGACAGGTGAATGCCCCGCCGCGGGTACCGTGTCTATACATTGCAGGGTTTGCCCCGCGACCATTCACACCCTGGAGACTCCCCATGACACCCTCCCCGCTTGCCGCTTGGCATGAAGTCGCCCGAACCCGCAGCACCAGCGGCCTTAAAGCCCTGTTGGCCGACGACTGCGTGTTTCACTCCCCCGTGGTCCACGCTCCGCAAGCGGGCAAGGCCGTGACTTACCAATACTTGTCCGCCGCGTTCAAGGTGTTTTTTAATGACTCGTTTCGATATGTCCGAGAAGTGTCTGGCCCGAACGATGCGATTCTGGAGTTTCAGGTGGAGATTGACGGCATCACCGTGAACGGTGTGGACATGATGACCTGGAACGATGCGGGCCAGATTACCGACTTCAAAGTGATGATTCGCCCCCTGAAGGCTATCAACCTGATTCACCAGGCCATGGGGGCCATGCTTCAATCGGCAACACGCAAGCCGGACTGAGCGCTTTGATACACCGCAGTGGTGATCAAGGCTCAATCCAAACAGGGAAATTTATAACAAAATAGGCTCTATCCAGCGTAGATAAAGCGCAAGCAGCTATTGTTTATATAGCGGATTTCGGCACTTCTGAGGGGTGAATCAACATCCTGGCCTTGAACGAATCCGCAATGCACAACTGCCGGGGGCCTGGCACCAGCTCAAACGATTCGCCCTCGCTGAGAGTTCCCGGCTCGTCCACGGCCAAGTACCAACCACTGAACCCGCTTTTGACCATCTCCCGTACTGCGCCGCTGTAGCCCATGGCGGCATTGAATTTGTAGCAAGGTTCGCGTGGCTGAGTTACTCGAAGACTGCAGTGAGCGAACTTGAACACGTCGCCGACCCACACGTCTGTCTCCAGGATGCCTTCAAGGCTCAGGTTCTCACCCATGGAGCCAAACAACAAGGCGTCATCTATTTCGGCGTGTCCGGTGCGGGCCCGGGCATCGGCCCAATGCCCGTAGTGCTCAGACGGGTACGCGTAAACGGCCTTGTCCAACCCGCCATGGAGGGACAAATCAGCTTGTTCATCACCGTCGAGCCCCAGTGGCTTCACGACCACAGGGCCACCGACGTGGGTCTTGAAAATCGCGGTCAGCACCGCGCGCCCACCAATCTGCGCACGACTGGCTTTTGCCACCTGAACACCAAGCAAAGTAGGCATGTTGAGTCCTCCTGGTGGTTTATTTTGCGCCCAAACCCATGGCACGTGTGATCACTTCTTTCATGATTTCATTGGTGCCGCCGTAAATGCGTTGTACGCGTGCGTCGGCATAGGCTCGGGTGATCGGGTATTCCCACATATAGCCGTAACCACCAAAGAGCTGCAC
>JBBKVN010000355.1:0-10068 GCA_037968455.1 Rhodoferax sp. | reverse complement strand
TAACGCCAAGGACGTGTGCGTGAAGGAAGCCAAGGCGGCTGAAACCAAGGCACTGGCGGACGCCAAGATGGCCAAACAGATCGGCGAGGCCAAAAAGGAAGCATCTGAGGACAAGTCAGATGCCAACTACAAGGTCGCCATTGAAAAGTGCGACGCCATGACCGGAGATGCCAAGACCAGTTGTGTGGCTGCTGCCAAGACCAAGTTTGGCAAGAACTAAAACCGGCAACGCGAAAGAAGTGGAGCGCAGTAGTGGCCTCAAAGGTCAAGCAGGCTGCCTTCACCAAAACTCGCGCCTATCGGTTTTGGGATGGTTGATTGACTCGGCTGATGCAGTCTTTATATAAAAAGTTTATCGACTTGAAACAGTGTGAGTAGACCCATTACCGCGAATATCCCTGCTGCAATGGAGTGCACCAACTTCATGGGTATCTTGGAGGTAAATTTGTTGCCAACGAACACAGCAGGAACATCAGCCAAAAGCATGCCCAAGGTCGTTCCCGCAATGACCATGACGGGCGTACCGTAGTGGGCAGCCAAGGCAACAGTCGCAATCTGCGTTTTGTCGCCCATTTCAGCCAGGAAGAAGGTAACCAAGGTTGCGCCAAACACACCCAGTTGCTTTGCAACCTGGGTTTCTTCCTCCTCAATCTTGTCGGGAATCAGGGTCCAAATTGCCATCGCCATGAACGATGCCCCCAGTACCCAACGCATGATGTCCGGGCTCACTACCGAGGTAATCCAGGCCCCTAGTGCACCGGCCAACCCGTGATTTACCAGCGTGGCAACCAAGATGCCGGCGATGATGGGGAAGGGTTTCTTAAATCGAGCTGCCAGGATGAAGGCAAGGAGTTGGGTCTTGTCGCCGATTTCCGCGAGGGCGACGACACCAGTAGAGACAAAGAGAGCTTCCATGAGGGGTTCCAAGGCCAGACAAAAGACAATGACCACAAAGCCTCCCCGGCCAAACCGGAGGCTTTGTGGTCAAAGGTCTTGTCAAGTTTGAAACCGCGTGCACCATGGTCAAAAAATGACCAAGTATGTTGATGCAAGCCCCTCCGAATGATTCGAAGGAAGACTACTCCCCAGTGACCCGCGCATTTTAGACTGCCAGCCTCAGGGTGCTGCGATTTGCAGTCAGGCTTGGATGTCGATGAGCAAGCCCGACCCATCCAATCAAGGTCAGGTAGTCCGGATAGGCTGGAAAAAAACTTGATTTGCAGAGCGAAGCATTGCGTCGCACTGCAGGACAACAGTCGGACACCCTGGAAAAAATCGTTGCGGCCTGCCTGTGGCGCAATGGACGACGCCTTCTAGGTTCGACAGCACACAACGCCAGACCCAACGCTCTAAAAATTCCGAATAGCCACTGCGATTGCGCCTGGATGGTGGCAGGCTCTGATGCCGACGAAAGTCTGCTTCTGGTCGTTGCCCGCCCACACGACCAGCCGCTGCCCAGCGCCACAACTCATGCAATTGGGCTGAAGGAATGCGGGTACTCGCCATTGACGCCTTGCGCCCGTATGGCTGCCGGTCAAAGGCCCGCAAAAGAGCATCCTTACAGCCTTTATAGGCAATCGCCCACACATTAAAAGCCCGTGTTAACGTCTTTCTCTTTGAATTCTCTGGATTGCCTGCCTTGCTTCTGTCTATGCCTGACTACCTCATCATGTTGAAAACCTTCGCCCGGGAATTGGGTGCGGGGGCGATCATTGTTCTTGCTGCGTTCCTGATTTCACGGGTGTTGCGACGGGTCATCAACACCTTGCGGGAGTCGCACAGCCTCTCGTCCACCATGGCCAAGCGGCTGCAGACCTTTCGCCAGCGGGTGATCATTTTGGTCACGCTGCTGGTATTGATGCAGGTGGCCGGTGTGTTTGACAACGCCTGGGCTTTTCTCTCAACCGCGCTGCTGGCCGTGGCGCTGGGCTTTGTTGCGGCCTGGAGCATTTTGAGCAATGCCACCTCGGCGGTGCTGGTGCTGATTCTTCGCCCGTTTCGTATTGGCGACACGGTCGAGTTGATGGACCCCACAGGCGAGCCCATGGGCGGGGAAGTCACCGACATGAACCTGATGTTCACCACCCTCACGCTGCCACCCGCTGAAGGCGATTTGACCGACATGCCGGCAGTATTGAACGTGCCCAACAATCTGTTTTTTCAGCGCGTTCTGCGCACCCGCTCCCGCCACAAGCCCGACAGTCGGGCCGCTTTTTTCTCTGACCCGCAAGACTGAGCAGCGGCGCAAGCCCGCTACAACTCCTCCAGCATCTGCCCCACGACACCCAGCGAGAAGCCCAGAATGGCGCCCATGGCCGGTGCCCAGCGCCGGCGCATCTTGGCTTGGGGCGCAATGTCCTGAAACACCGAGTACAAAATGCCGCCCGTGGCCAGCAACATGACGGCGGACACCACCTGCGGATAGGCCGACAGCCACAGGTAGCCCGCCGCGCCCGCGACCGGGCCCAACAGCGCCATTAGTGCGAACATCACAATGATCTTGCGTCGGCCAAAGGTCTCTGACTGGTGAAGCTCACGGTAGGCGTTGAATCCCTCGGGCACGTTTTGCAAACCAATCAGCGCGGCCAGCAAAATCACATGCTCGCCACCCACCGCGCAGACGGCGCCCAGGGCAATGGATTCCGGCAAAAAATCTGCCAACATCGCCAAAAATTGACTGGCCGGGGTGCCGTGGTTGTACAGCGACCAGTCCAGCGCCATGAAGAGCAGCCCGCCCAGAATCAGAAAAAAGCCGGCTGATGCCGGCTTCAAGTGGGCCATGCCCTGCGGCACCAGCACAAGCATGACAGCCGCCAACAACGCCCCGCCGCCGAACGCCAGAATGCTGTGGCGAAACTCCCGCTCCAGCCACAGTGGGCGAATCTTCTCGACGCTGGCCAACACTGCACCCAGCGGCATGGCCAAGCCCGCCAACAACGTGAGCGCAATCACGCCCCACAGGCTTGTCACACCCATCTCAGTCATAGGCCGGCCTTAGCGAACCCGTAGCTTGCCAACCGCTTCGCCCTGAATGATTTCGCCAATCTCGGCGGCGTCGTCAAAACCGTGGGCCTTGAAGATAGCCAGCACGGCGTCCACTGCCTCTGGCGCGCAAGACACCAGCAACCCCCCGCTGGTTTGCGGATCAGACAGCAAGGCCTGGTTAATCGGGTCAAAACCGGGGGCCAGCTCAATGTCGTGCCCATAACCGGCCCAGTTGCGCCCGGACGCGCCGGTGACCATGCCTTGGGCGGCGAGTTCACGCACGCCGCTCAGCAGGGGCACGCGGGCCCAGTCGATTTGCACGGTGCATTTGGCGCCGCGCGCCAGTTCCAACGTGTGGCCGGCAAGTCCAAACCCGGTCACGTCGGTCAAGGCGTGTACGCCGTCCAGCGCGGCCAAGTCGGGGCCGGGGGTGTTGAGTTGGGTGGTGACGGCAATCATTTGCGCGTAGCCTTCGGCGCTGAGTTTTTCTTTCTTGAGCGCGGCCGACAAGATGCCCACGCCCAGTGGCTTGCCCAGAATCAGCCGGTCGCCCACCCGGGCGTCGGCATTGCGCTTGACGCGCCCGGGGTGAACCAGCCCCATGGCCACCAGACCATAAATGGCCTCGACCGAGTCAATGGTGTGGCCGCCCGCAATGGGGATGCCTGCCGCGCGGCAGACCGAGGCGCCGCCTTCGAGCACTTTGGCAATGGTGGCGGTAGACAGCACGTTGATGGGCATGCCGACCAGCGCCAGCGCCATGATGGGGGTGCCGCCCATGGCGTACACGTCAGAGATGGCGTTGGTGGCAGCAATGCGGCCAAACTCAAACGGGTCGTCCACGATGGGCATGAAGAAGTCGGTGGTGGCGATCAGTGCCTGCTCGTCATTGAGCTTGTAGACGGCGGCGTCGTCTGCAGTTTCAATGCCGACCATCAACTCTTTGGGCATGGGCATGGCCGTAATGCCCTTCAAAATTTCGGACAAGACGCCGGGGGCAATCTTGCAGCCGCAGCCGCCGCCATGTGACAGGCTGGTGAGGCGGGGCTCGGTGGGCAGATTCGCGGCGGGATGCGTGGGGGTGGTCGGGGTTGTCATGTCAATCTCCAGTGAATCGTCAAGTTTAGAGGCGATGGGTGCCTCAGGCGGCCAGCATGGTCTTCACCAGCTGGTTCAGCAGCTTCTGTTCACGCGCCGGTTCAAACAAGGCGGCACGCGCCTCACATTGCTGCCCTAGCAGCGGCAGAAAAGCCGCGTCATCCCGGCAGCGCAGCAGCAGCTCGGCCAAGGCGGCGTCGTCACCCAGGTCGAAATAGCCCGCGTAGTCTGCCCCGAGCATGCCCACATTGCCGTCAATGCGGGAGGCCAGCACGGGGGTACCGCTTTGCACCGCCTCCAAAATGACATGGGCGCCGCCCTCCATCTTGCTGGGGTGCACCAGCACATGGGCGCGTTGGATGTGCCCCCTTGACTCGGTATGCGACAAGCCACCGAGCCAGCGGTAGGCCGGGCAACACCGGGCGGCCTGGTGCACGGCCTGCAACCAATGCGGCTCCAGCGCCTCACCGATGTGGTCCAGCAAGACATCAGACCGCTCGGCCAGGCGGGCAGCGACTCGCAGGTAGGTCAGCGGGTCTTTCTCATCACGCAGGTGCCCTACCATCAGCGCGCGCAGGTGGCGCTTGGGCTTGCTGAGTGTGACGCGCTGGGGGGTGGACTGGAAAATGACCTGTGTTTTGGGCCGCAAGCCGGGTGGCAAGGCGTCGGGCCCGCGCTCTTGCAACACCACCAGATGACCAGCGACTTGCACCACGTGTTGCGCGTCCGTGTCGGCCTGAATGTCTCGGTAGAGGTCCGTGCCGGTCAACACCACGGCCAGCGTCTGGGGGCCCATGGCCTGCGCCCAGGCGAGTGCGGCGGGGGCGGATTTGCGGGCGTGCAAGGCGAGCATCACATCGGCGCCCTCGCCTTGCCAGCGGTTGCCTATGGTGGTTCGAAACGCTGGCTGCAAAAGGCGTGACCAGCGCAACGCGGTTTGCCAATTGCCGTTGTTGGCTTGCGCCAGTGCCGGGGTGATGATCAGGACATGGGGTTTGCTCATGGTGTCAGTGTCCTCGCTCAATAGCTTCCATTTTTACAACAAATTGGTCCCTACGCTTTATTCGGAAGGCACAAGCCGCTATTGTTTTAGAAGCACTCATAACATCCTTCTTTAAGCACGGGCCAAAAACACGGCAAAGTGGCTTTGCGCATCGCACCAATGTGTCATGTGTAAAAAGCCGGCCTCCTGCAGCAAGCCTTCAAACTGTGCCAGGGTGTATTTGTAGGCGCTCTCTGTGTGAATACGTTCCCCTGCACAAAAACGCCGCTCGGCGCCGGGCCAGCGCACCGTGAGGTCTTGCGCGGCCTGCAGATGCATTTCAATGCGTGAGGCTTCCTCATTAAACAGCGCGAGGTGCTGCCACTGCGCCACCTGAAAATCACTGCCCAGTCGCTGATTCAGATGCAAAAGCATATTGCGATTGAAGGCTGCGGTGACGCCCAGCGAATCGTCATAGGCTGGCACCAGCATTGCGGCCGGCTTGAGTAAGTCCACGCCAATCAACAGCGCCCCACCCTGCGCGGCCTGTCGGATCTGGCAGAGGAAATCCACCGCCTGCTCAGAGGTGAAATTGCCAATACTGGAGCCAGGGTAAAACACCAGGCGGGGTCCGTCACCTGCCGCAGGCGGCAAGAGAAGATGGCGTGAGAAGTCCGTGCCAACGCCGACCATCGGCAAATCTGGGTGCTGGCGCTGCAACTGACCCAACGCGTCCTGAAGAAAGGCCGCCGAAATGTCCACCGCCACATAGGTTGACGGGCGCAGTACCCCCAGCAGGCGAGCCGCTTTGGCACAGTTGCCCGCACCCAGATCGATCAGCGGCCAGCCACCGGGCAGCTGGGCTGCCATGTCCGCTGCGTGGGCGTCAAAAATACCGGCCTCAGTGCGGGTGGGGTAGTACTCGGGCAAGGCGGTGATGGCCTCAAACAGCCGCGAACCCAGCGTGTCGTAAAAGTACTTGGGGGCGACTGCGGCGACAGTGGCCAGCAAACCCTCGACCAGTTCGGCCTGGGTGGCTGCGGCGTTTTCCTGATCGATCTGGATGAATTGAGGTGTTGTCATAGCGCATAAGTCTCGGGTTGGTGAACTGCCGGGTCAGTCAAAAGACCCGTTCCCTGATTCCTCTCAAGCGACACCCGAGGCCCGGGCTCTCAGCAAACTGCGCCAACTTCGCGTCTAATTGGAGGCTCCCAATATACATTCATGGAGCTATCAGTGGCCAATTTCATCCCCTTCACCCGCGCCCGCTTTCTTAAAACCGTGGCTGCCACGGCCATCGTCGCCCTGAGCGGCCTGGCACAGGCACAGGCCGTGTTCAAGATCACCGCCATTCCTGACGAGTCCCCCACCGAACTGGCCCGCAAAGCGGCACCGCTGGTCAAGTACCTGGAAACCGCGCTGGGCATGAAGGTGGAATTCACCCCCGTGTCCGACTACGCCGCCGCTGTAGAGGCTCTGGCCAACAAGCAGGTCGACATGGCCTGGTTTGGTGGCTTCACCTTTGTGCAAGCCAATGTGCGCTCAGGCGGCAAGGCCGTGCCTTTGGTGCAGCGCGAGGAAGACGAGAAATTCCGCTCCGTGTTCATCAGCAGCGACGCGGACATCAAAGGTTTGGCCGATCTGAAAGGCAAAACCATCAGCTTCGGCTCGCCATCGAGCACCTCCGGCCACCTGATGCCACGCAGCTTTTTGATGAAAGCCAATATTGACATCGACAAAGACTTCAAACGTGTGGCCTTCTCCGGTGCACACGACGCCACCATTGCGGCGGTGGCTGCGGGCAAGGTGGACGTGGGCGCCCTCAACATCTCGGTGTGGGAGAAGTTTGTGGCCGACAAAAAGGTGGACACCGACAAAGTGAAGGTCATCTTCACCACCCCCACTTACTACGACTACAACTGGACCGTGCACGCCGACATGCCCGTGGCCCAACGCGAAAAGCTGACCAAGGCATTCCTGGCCCTGAGCCCCGCCACGCCAGAAGGCAAAGCGATTCTGGACACGCAGCGCGCGACCCGGTTTTTGACCACCAAGGCCTCCAACTACGACGGCATTGAGGCCGCGGCACGCAGCGCCGGTTTGCTGAAGTAAGCCTTTACGCTACTTAAACCATAGCTACTCCCGCATACCCACAGGGCGCCAGAGCCATTTATTGCTTATGAAATTAACCTTGCGGCATTGCAACGCGTGGCATCCTGCCGCTCAGGCTTCGGCCCCGGCGGCGCTGCGCGACTTCAGTCTGCAGGTGTCACCCGGCGAGCAACTGGCGGTGATTGGCCCCTCGGGCGCGGGGAAAACAACTTTATTGCACCTGCTGGCCTGCGCCTTGAAGCCCGCCAGTGGGGAGCTTCAACTGGGCGATCGCTCGCCCTGGACCCTGCCGCGCCGGCAGTTGCAGGCTCTGCGGGGCGAGCTGTTTCTAGCGCCGCAAGTGCCGCCTTTGCCGCCGCGCCAGCGTGTAGTCACCGCTGTATTGGCCGGGCGACTGCCCAATGAGAGCCTGTGGGCCAGTGTGCGCAGCCTGTTTTACCCCACCGACATCGCTCTGGCCGAGCGCGCCTTGGCGCATTTTGATGTAAGCGACAAATTATTTGAGCGGGTCGACCGGCTATCTGGTGGCGAGCGCCAGCGTGTCGGCCTGGCCCGCGCCCTGGCCACGCAAGCCAGTCTGTTTTTGGTGGACGAGCCCCTCTCCGCGCTGGACCCAACCCGGGCGCAGCAAGCCATGGCCTCGCTCACCGAGGCCGCGCGCGAGCGCGGGGCCACCTTGGTAACCACGCTGCACCATGTTGAGATGGCCTTGCAGCACTTTCCGCGCATCATTGGCCTGCGTGACGGCGCGCTGGCCTTCGACCTTCCCTCTGCGCAGGTCACCCCCGCCCGCTTGCAGGCGCTGTACGACCAGCGTCTGGACGAGCTGACCCAAACCACACCCCCGCTGCCGTCTGAGGCGCGCACCACACCAGCAACGGTGGTGATGCACTGCCGCTAAGCATTGCGCCGAATGCCGTCGCCCGCATCCTTTTCCGCCCAACCGAACGCTTCCCCCGCGCTGCGCGACCCGGCCTGGCTGGGGCGGGTGTTTTGGGCCTTGGGTGGCCTGGTGTTGCTGTGGCCAGCGCTGGTACTCACCGAATTCAAACCCTGGCTCTTGCTGGACCCCGAGTCTTTGCGGCCCACGCTGCGCTTTGTGGGTGATTTTTTCCCACCCAAGTTAAACCCCGACTTTTTGAGCATGGTCGTCCGGGAAACCTGGCGCACCGTGGCCATTGCCACTGCGGGGCTGACGCTGGCCATGGTGCTGGCGGCACCGCTGGCCCTGCTGTCGGTGCGGGCACTGTCCGTGTCTGCCCTCAGCGGGCACATGGCGCTGCTACCAACCGTGGTGCGGCAAATCGTGCGCTGGGTGCTGATCGTGCTGCGCAGCGTGCCAGAGTTGATTTGGGCCCTCGTTTTTGTGCGCGTCGTGGGCCTGGGGCCGACCTCGGGCGTGCTTGCCATTGGCCTCACCTACGGCGGCATGCTGGGCAAGGTGTACGCCGAGATTCTGGACAGCGGAGACACCCATGCCACCACTAGCCTGCTGCGCAATGGCTCTGGCCGGGTGCAGGCCTTCTTCTACGCCCTGCTGCCGCAAAACGCGGGGGAACTGACCAGCTACACCGTGTACCGATGGGAATGCGCCATTCGCTCCTCGGCCGTGCTTGGTTTTGTGGGCGCAGGCGGCTTGGGCCAGCAAATGGACGCCTCCATGAAGATGTTCAACGGCTCTGAGGTGGCCACCATGCTGCTGGTTTTCATGGCTTTGGTTTGGCTGGCCGACCGAATCAGCGCCTGGTTGCGAAAAGGCCTGGCATGACCATCCATACCAAACCGGCGGCCAACGAGATCTACAAGCTGCCGCCCAAACTGTTCGATGCCCGCTGCAAAGCCTGCTGGTTTGTGGCGGCGGTGCTGGCATTGATCGTCGCCAGCTTCTGGTCGCTGGACCTGCAGTGGGCGCAGTTTCTGTCCGCCACGGCCTTGGGCAAGATGGGCCGGTTTTTGGGCGAACTGCTGGTGCCGCAAACCGACCCAGCGTTTTTGAGCAAACTACTATGGGCCACGCTGGAAACGCTGGCCATGTCTGCCTTGGGCACCTTGCTGGCAGTGGTGTTCGGTTTGGCGCTGGCGTTGCCCGCCAGCAAAACCCACGCGGATGACCCGGCGCACTGGCGCACGGCAACCCGCCTGCTGCTGAACGCCCTGCGCAGCGTTCCTGAACTGGTCTGGGCGGTGCTGCTCTTGATTGCTGCGGGTCTGGGCCCGTTCGCCGGCACTCTGGCCCTGGGCTTGCATACCTCGGGCGTGCTCGGTCGCCTGTTTGCCGAAGCCATTGAAAACGCCCCACCTGAGCCGGCCTTTGCGTTGAGGATGCGTGGCGTGGGCGAAAGTCGTGTGTTTTTGTACGCCACCCTGCCTCAGGTGCTGCCGCAATTGATGAGTTACACGCTCTACCGCTGGGAGAACAACATCCGCGCCGCGGCCGTACTCGGCGTCGTTGGCGCGGGTGGTCTGGGCCAGTTATTGGCCTATCACATGGGCCTGTTCCAGATGGACAAGACCTGTACCGTTCTGGTGGCCATGCTATTGCTGGTGGCGCTGGTCGATAGCCTGAGCTATGCCGCGCGACGAGCCATGACGCGTTAGCGCGTGGCGGTGGCGATCGCCACCTGCGGCTTGAAGACGTCGGCTCAGTTGAAGCGCCGTTGCGGCGCTGGCGTTCCGCGGTCGAGATGGCGGAACGTGATGCGTCCCTTGCTCAGATCATAGGGCGAGAGCTCCAGCGAAACACGGTCTCCAGCCAGGATGCGGATGTGATGTTTGCGCATCTTGCCACCGGTATAGGCGACGAGTTGGTGCCCATTCTCAAGCGTGACGCGAAAACGCGAATCAGGCAGCACTTCCTGCACGACCCCTTGGACTTCAATCAGTTCTTCCTT
>JBBKVN010000354.1:0-2617 GCA_037968455.1 Rhodoferax sp. | reverse complement strand
GCCTCGCAGACCTCGGGCGTGCTGGTGTTGTCAGAGTTTGCCGGCGCCGCCGTCGAACTTAAAGGCGCACTGCTGACCAACCCGTATGACGAAAACAGCATGATTCAAAGCCTGCTCACTGGCCTGGGCCTGAACGAACGCGAAAGCCACTTCCGGATGAACGCCCTCATCGAGCGTGTGCAGGAATACGACGTCAACGCCTGGGGCGACGACTTCCTGGCCTTCCGCAAGGACTGTGACTGATCCCATCGCCCACCCACCCGGGGCGCCCGCATCATCGGGGTTGAGATCAGCCCCAACCTCGGATTCGGCTTCGCCGCCCCGGCTGGAACACCGCAAGAATCATCAAGCAGGGCTCGCCATATCGAGCCCGTCGCGTTGGGCTGTTGCGGTTTTCTTTTCCCACCACCGGAGCCCAATCTCATTCCCAACATCCATATCGCCAGTGCAAGTCCCAGCGGCACACAGGCCCTGGCGGTCAACTTTTCTGACGGAAGCCAAGCCCAATACAGCCTGATGTGGCTGCTCGACAGTTGCCCCGACGGATTTCACCCGCAAACTGGTGAAAGGTCGTTCGACCTGTTGTCCGTGCCGGACGCACCCTTGCTACGTTCGGCCACCCTTCTGGCCGATGGCCAGTTGGCGTTGCGGTGGGAACACGACGGCCCGGCCAGCCATTTCTCGCCAGACTGGCTTGCGGCGCATCGCCCGGGCCAGCCGTTGGTGGACGCCGCCGCCGTGGCCTACCAATACTGGAAAGCCACCGACCTTCAGACCGGCGCGCCGCGCCACGATGCTGCCGCCATCCTGACCGATGACGCGGCCCTGATGGCCTGGCTGATCGACACCAAGAAGTACGGACTGACCATCGTGCAGGGCATCCAGGGCCAAGGTCAAGCCAGCATCGCCATCGCCCATCGCATTGGGTTCCTGCGTGAGACCAACTTCGGCCAGACCTTCGAGGTCATCAACAAGGCCGATCCGAACAACTTGGCCTATACCTCGCTGGCACTGGCATTGCACACCGACCTGCCCAACCAGGAAACTCCACCGGGCTACCAATTTTTGCATTGCATCACCAACGACGCCCAGGGCGGTGGCTCGATTTTTGCCGATGGCTTCGCGATGGCACAGGTGCTTCGCGACAGCGACCCACAGGCATTCGACCTTTTGACCAACACACTGATTCCCTACCGCTTTCTTGACCGAGAGTACGACATCCGTTCTCGCCAACCGGTCATTTCCATCGACGGCGGCGCCATCCAGGAGATTCGCTTCAACGCCCACATGGTCGAACTGATCGACCTGCCGCCGGAGACGGTCGACGCCTGGTACCGCGCCTACCGCGCCTTCATGCGATTGACCCGCGACCCGGCTTTTCGCCTGAGCTTTCGAATGGCACCCGGCGAGATGACGGTCTTCGACAACCGACGCATCTTGCATGGTCGCGAGGCCTTCAACCCCGCCACCGGCAACCGACATCTGCATGGCTGTTATGTCGACCGGGTCGAGTTCGACAGCCGCATGCGCCTACTGAGCCGCCGCTAACCCTTGCGAGCGCCTACCAAGGCACTTTGGCAAAGCGCGCCACCAAAAAATCGAGCAACGCACGCACCGCTGGCGACAGATGCTTGCGTGAGGGGTAGAGCGCGTAAATCGACATGTCTGGCACCTTCCAGTCGGGCAGAACCACCAGCAGGCTGCCGTCCCTCAGGTGCGGATTGGCAAGGTAAGTGGGCTGCATGGCCACGCCACCGCCGGCCAGCGCGGCATGCAACAAGGCGGTGGCCTCATTGGCGCTGAAGTGCCCGCCCACACTCACCTCGCTCACCACCTCTCCCTGTTTGAGCTTCCACACGCTTTTGCCAAAGTTGGCGTAACTCAGGCAGCGGTGCGTGGCCAGGTCTGCGGGCACCTGCGGCACGCCGTGCTCTGCCAGATAGGCGGGTGACGCCACCAATACCGAGGTGCACGGCGCCAGCACCCGGCCAATGAGCGCGGGGTCGGGCTCGGCGCTGATGCGAATGGCCAGGTCAATGCGCGCCTCCACCAGATTGAGCGCGCCCTCGCTGGCGTTGAGGTCGATCTTGAGCTGCGGGTAGTCTTTCAAAAACGCCGTCACCGCCGCCGCCAGCTGCGCATGGGCAAACGACATGCTGCAGGTGATGCGCAGTTGCCCGCGCAAAGCGGCGTCGTCACTGCGGGTTTCTTCCTCCACATTGCCCATCAGTTCCAGCATTTGCTGGCTGCGGCGCAGGCAGTTTTCGCCCGCGTCAGTCAGCGTGACGCTGCGGGTGGTGCGCTGCAACAGCCGCACGCCCAGCCACTGCTCCAGCTCGCCCACATAGCGGGTCACCATGGCGCGGGACATGTCCAGCTTGTCAGCCGTGCCGCTGAAACTGCCGCTGCCGGCCACCTCTACAAACACCTGCATGGCGGTCAATCGGTCCATGATTTGCTCGATTTATGAAACATTAATGGCCGAATTATGGGGTTTATCTGCGCGGATATTGAAATTACAGTTCATTCCAACGCTGCAAAGCGCTCTTTTAAACCCACAGGAAACCACCATGATCCGCACCACTGTTCTCGCCGCCTCCCTGGCCCTGGCCCTCAC
>JBBKVN010000353.1:0-5857 GCA_037968455.1 Rhodoferax sp. | reverse complement strand
CGCGTAAAACTCGGCCGTGTAGCGTTGAATCTCTTGCGGGCTGGCCAGCACGCGGCGCACACTGCGCCGGGACTGTCGCTCCACCTCACCCACCCAGTCGGTCAGAAACGGCTCGGACGTGGCCACCACCACTTCGCTGGCCGTGACCTGCACCGGCAAAATCTTGTGCCGCTCGGCGTACACCGCGCCCTTGGTGTCGGACTCCTTGCCCACCTCCACTTTGAGCGGGTCAATGCGCAAATACGCCAGGCCCGTACGCTGGGCCAGCCACTGCGTTAACAGCTCAATGTCCATCGCTTTGTCATCGGCCGCGCGGCGCACAGACACACTGGCCAGGCGCACCAGCGGGTGCTGCACGCTCTCGGCCTGCGCACAACGCGCGGTGATGCGTTTAGCCTCGTCCAAGCTGATCACTTTGTCCTGGTGCAACCAGGTGACCAGACTGCGCCAGTCCACCGGCCCTCTGTGTGCAGTTCGGGCCAAGGGGGCGGGCGCGGTAGGTGGGGTCATTTCGGCATGGGTTTAAAGACGCGCACCCACTTGGTGGCGGGAAGGCCCCATTGGGCTTCAATCACTTCGGCGCGGGCCATCATGACTTCGCGCTTGGGGCGAATCGGGGTGCGCTGCGCCAGCACCACGGTATTGCCTTCGCGGGTCGGCTTGAACGCCCAAACGGCATCGGCGCCAAAGGCGGCAGAGATTTTCTCCACACTGCGTGCAAAACTGGAGGCGCGGCCAAACAGGTTCACCGTCATGCAGCCCTCCGCGCTCAGCAGGCGGTGGCAGTGGTTGTAAAACGGCAGGCTGTCCAGCACCGGGGCGGCGGCTTCGTGGTCGTACAGGTCCACCTGCAGGGCATCCACCGTGCCCCACCACTTGGGGTTTTGAATCTCTTGCGCGGCATCAGCCAGCACCACCTGAATGCGGCTGTTTTCAGCCGGCAGTTTGAACCAGCCCCGGCACGCGGCCAGCACCTGCGGGTTGAGCTCAATGGCGGTGGTCTTCATGCGCAGCTCTTTGTGGCAGAACTTGGTGAGTGATCCGGCGCCCAGCCCCAGCTGCACGGCTTGGCGGGATTTGACAGTGTCTGGCTCCACAAACAGCAGCCAGGCCATCATGCGCTGGATGTATTCGTGGAACAGCGCGGTGGGGGCATCCATGTCCATGGTGCCCTGAATCCACTCGGTGCCCAGATGCAGGTGACGAAGGTTGCCCTCGTCAGAGAAGTTAACTTCGGGGAGTTTGGGGGTGCGTTTTTTCAAGATAAAGCCATTATCGCCATCGTGGGCGCGCATGCGGCGTCAGGCCAAACCGGCGGCCACCATCACCTCGCGCCAAGCGGCCAACTTGCGCTCGAAACTCCAGCTGGCATTGGCCGGACTGGTGGACGGCAGCTTGTGTACCACCAGCCCGAGCGCTGCCGTGTGTTTGGCATGGCGAAAGCTCTCACCGCCGTTGTGCGCCACCGAGGCGAGATGCGGGCAGCGCTGCAGCAGGGCCGCAAAGTCGTTCACTTTCGGATGGCGAATGGCGGCATCCAAACTGCCCTGGCGCTCGCAACTGGCGTACACATCCCACACTCCCAGGCCCCGCGCCAGCAGCCATTCGCTCCGTTTTTCATAGCTGCCTGCGCTTTCCCCACCTAGGCTATCGGGCCAAATGGCTTGCAAAATCCGCCAAAACTGGTTTTGCGGATGCCCGTAGTACTGCTGCTTGGCCAACGACGCCACACCGGGAAAGCTGCCCAGTATCAGCAAGCGGGTGTTGCTGGAGACGATGGGCGGCAAGCCGGTCAATCGCGCCGGCAACGGCGGGTTGGTCGCGTTGGCGCTACCCGTGTTACCAGTTGGCATGGCGGTCCCGGCGCTCCTGGCGGTAATTGGTCACCTCCAAGCGCAGGCCATCCGGGTCTTCAAAGAAGGTGGCTGTGTAGTCTGGTGCGTACTCAGGGTACAGCCGCGCCTCGGTCGCGTTAATACCCGCACTCTGCAGCGCCGCAGCCACCTCATGCACCTCGGCCGCCGTGTCCACCCGCAGGCAAAAGTGATGCAATCCGGGCGCGTAAGCATCATGCAGCGTCGCCGCCCGGGACGGGCGCAACACATAGCCGAACAACCGGTTGAAGTACTGAATGTGCGGGTCACCGCCCAGAGTGAACTCGTTTTTGCGAAACCCCAAGGCCTGCATCAAGACTTGGTCATAAAACAGCTCGGACCGCGCCAAGTCGGACACGGTGATGTAGATGTGGTCAATGCCCGTCACTTCAGCCATCGGTGTCCTTCCCAAAAATTACAAGGCTTTTTGAATCAACTGGCCTTCAAACAGGTAAGGCAAACGGGGCCCGACACCGGGCTCAACGCCGCCCTTCTCTTCCACACTGATCGCCAAGCGCGGCACATCATCCAAAGCGCCATCGGCCACAGGCACAGTCAGGGTCTGGTTGCCCCGGGTCAAAATTCCTAACGAGCGCGGCTTGCCTGCCTCGGGCACAGCCCACAGTTGCATCGTGTCCTCACGACCTTCTGCCACACTGTTCAAACGCTGCACCTGCAAGGCCGCCTCCAGCGGGTCCATAGTGATCAGCAGCGCAGGCGCCTTGGCCTCGTCCAGCAACACGGCCACGTATTTGAGTTGATGCACCGTTTCAAGCTTGGTTTGCAGATGGCTAAGTTGGGCCTTGAACTGCTCAAACATGCTCATGCCCGTGGCCAGCGCAATGGCCATCACCAGCAAGCAAAAAATAGTGGCAGCCCGCCAGCGCCCCGCATGACAGGGAGGACGGGTGGAGGTATCGGATTCAGTCATTGAGAGCACTCATCAAATCAGGGTTGTCGGGCAAATTCAGGGGGGAGCACAACGCGCTGCGCTGTTCACGCGACCAGTCATCGGCTGAAGGATTATCGAGTTTCAGGAAAACGCCGCTCCATATGAACAAGTTGCCTACGATACAGGTGCAATCCGAACCGGTGGAGCCGCCTTCCAGGCGATCAAGGGGAAACCTCGCCACGCCCACATTCTTGTCCTGACATCCATCAACCATCTTGCCGGTGTGCTGCACAAAGCGGGGGTTGCAGGTATCGGTCGGATCTGGCGCTCCGCGCTGGAGAGGTTGCTCCTCCTGCGCTGAATCGGCTGTTTTCCCGGCCCCAAACCCGCACCCCAAAAGATGTTTAATCAAACCCGGGTCGACGGTCAACACGGTATTTATCTTCATGGCCACCTATTGTTTGCTGGTTTGGATGGGCAAACTTTTGCAGCCAATTTGCTGCCGGTCGTTGACGCGAATCAAGTGGCTTTTGTCTTGTGTCCCACCCTGGCGGTGAGTTTTTCATCAGCAGTTTTTGGCTCTATTTGGAACTTTTCCGGCAGGTGCACATCATCCATTAGCCATCCATAAAACGATGGCCATTCGAAACACATTTCGCCTACTACTGACATCAATGAAAAAGGAGGGATGAATCATGCGCTGGTGCGAACCACTTTATGAACTCCAGGCACATGGCCAGCCCCGGTTCTCGTAGCCGCCAGTGGTGCTCACCGGGCTGGCTGACGGCCTTGCTCCTGGCGTTGTTCGCACTGGGCCTGCCGCGTGCCGGCTGGGCGCAGTCCGATTGGGCGGCTGTCAAAACCGGCAGCATTGTGCTGTTTCGCCACGCCAATGCGCCAGGCTTCAGCGACCCGCCCGGCTTCACGCTCACTGACTGCAGCACCCAACGCAACCTTGACGCCACAGGCCGGGCCCAGGCACGCCGGATCGGTGAGCAATTCCGCAGCCGGGGTATCCCCGTAGGCGAGGTGCTGAGTTCGCAATGGTGTCGCACCCGAGAGACAGCCCAGCTGGCTTTCCCTGGGTTGGTCCGCGATGCCGCACCCTTCAACTCTTTTTTTGAAACATCGGAGCGCCAGACTGCGCAAACGGCTGCCGCACTGGCCATTCTGAAACAGTGGCAAGGCCCCGGCGTACTCGTGGTGGTGACGCATCAGGTCAACATCACGGCGCTAACGGGCGTCTCCCCGGCTTCGGGACAAGGCGTGATCGTCAAGACCGCAGAAGGCGGGTTGGCTGTGCTGGGCCGGGTTCAGCCTTGAATTGCAGCGCCCAGCCAGCGCGACCCACAAGACTTTTGACTCAAGCCTGGCGACCAACCTCTTCCGCCACACGCAGCGTGTGCTCGTCAATCACGCTCGCCGCCACCAGATCACCGGCCACATTGAGTGTGGTGCGACTCATGTCAAGAATGCGGTCCACGCCAATGATGAGCGCAATGCCCTCCGCCGGGATACCCACAGTGCCCAGCATCATCGACAAAATCACAATGCCAACGCCCGGCGTGCCTGGCGAGCCAATGGAGGCGCCGACTGCGAGCACCACCACCAGCAAAAGCCCGGGCAAGCCCACGTCCACCTGGTAGACCTGCGCCAGAAACAAGGTGGCAATCACCTGGTAGAGCGCCGTGCCCGCCATGTTGATGGTCGTCCCCAGCGGAATCACGAAGCGCGACACACCTTGCTGCACACCCAGTGCTTCCTCGGCGGTACGGATGGTCAGCGGCATCACCGCAGCAGAGCTGGAGGTGGAGAACGCAAGCAGCAACACATCGCGGCTGCCGCGCAGAAAGGTCAGTGGCGAGCGGCGCCGTCCCACGGCATAGACCACCATCAAAAATGCAAATGCCAGCGCCAAGGCGGCCAGCACGGTCAGAACATACACGCCCATGCCCAGCAGCGCGTCCAGCCCCATGCGGGCTGTAAGCTGCGTCATGAGGCCAAACACCGCCAGCGGCACCAGGTACATGGCCCAACGCACCACCACCATGCTGACCTCTTGCACGGCGCCCAGCAAATCCACCAGCGGCTTGGCCAGCTTGCTGTCCATCGTCACCAGGGCAACGCCCACAAAGATGGCAAACACCACCACCTGCAGCATGTTCTGCTCCACGCTGGCCTGCAGCGGGTTGGTAGGCACGATGCGCACAATCTGCGAAGGCAGCGTGGCGAGTGAGGGTGCAGCGCTCGTCGCCGCTGAGGTGGCCGCCGTGGCGCTCGGCAACTGGTCCACCTGCAGGTAGCTGCCGGGTTGCACCGCTAGCGCAATAACCAGGCCAATGACTGCGGCAACAAGGGTGGTGAAGAGAAAGAACAGCCCGGTGCGCAAACCCATGCTGCGCAACTGCTGCATGTCGCGCGAACTGGTCATGCCCAAAATGATGGAGGCCACCACCAGCGGAATAACGATCATCTGCACCATCGCCAAAAACAGGTAGCCCGGCATGGCCAGCCAATTGCTCACCAGCAGCGCCATCTTGGGCGTCAACCAGCCGCCCGTGGGGCCAATGGCCATACCGGTGGCAATGCCGATGGCCATGGCCACCAGCACCTGCAGCCACAGCCGCCCCCGCACAAACCCGCTCAGCCGCAGGACCAGACGGCCAATGGAGGGTTCAGTGGTGATGGGAAGTGGAAACACAGGCGACTCCTAGGATGAACAGCTGTTTGTGAGCATATCGCAGCGGTTTTTGAGGCTGGCGGCCTCCCAAGTTCAGAACGATGCCAGCAAGGTGCGCAGCCGGGGTAAGGCGTTTATGGCGTTTTGCGTGGTGGCATCAGCCAGTTCCTCGACACTGATGCCGCGCAAGGCGGCCAGTTCTGCGCCAATGCGGGGCAGCTCGCCGGGGGTATTGCGCCCCTGTGGTTCGCCCGCCTCTCGCTGCGCGGCGGTTTTGTAGATCCAGTGCGGGGGCATGTCGGGCGAGTCAGTTTCCAGCACGATGGATTCAAGCGGCAGGGTTCGGGCCAGGCGGCGCAATTGCTGGGCCCGCTCATACGTCATCGCCCCTCCAAAACCCAGTTTGAAGCC
>JBBKVN010000352.1:0-9422 GCA_037968455.1 Rhodoferax sp. | reverse complement strand
TGAGTGATGAAGAGGGCAGGACGGTGGAGGAACGCGACGATCCATCCGTGCAAGCCATGGGCAGCCTGCGCTCGCTGATCATGCGCGGTGCCGAAGCCTTGGCGGTGCGCCTCAAGGTGGTCGACATCCTGCACCGCTCGCGGGAACCTCTGGTCATGATGGGTGACCTCAACGACAGCCCCCACAGCGTCACCACCCAACTCGTGGCCAATACCTCCCAGGTGGCCTACCAGCGTGGCGCCTACGACACCGCGTTGTTCAGCGCCTGGGATGTGCAAGGCGATAGCGCCCTGCGCCGCGATGTGGCCTTCTCTCATATCCATCAGGGCTACCCCGAGGTGCTGGACCAGATCCTGGTGAGCGAAGAGTTCACCGCCAGGAGCCGCCGGGCCATCGGCGAAATGTTGCGCGTCGAGGTGTTCAACGACCACCTCTTCGAAGGCCGCAGCCGCACCAAGAGCGACCACGGCTTTGTTCGGGCACTGATCCGCTGGGAGCAGCAACAACAGAGCTGAGCGCGCTGCTCACCGCCCCGCAGCACGCCAACGCTGTCTCCACGCGGGGTCGCTCCAGGCCACGGCCAGCCCCATCATGGCCCGCGATCGCAACACCCGCTGAGCGCGCCGCCCTGCAACGGCAACCTGAAGCGTTGCACCATGGCGCATCTGCACCGCAAGCAAGAAACGTTCGCTCAGGCGCATTGACGCCAGCAGTTGCACATCCGATTCAATGATTCGGGCCATGCTTAACCCCCTGCCTGAATGGCTGCGTCGACCGGCTTGGTATCCGGGCGCATCACGCCATACCAGTCCAGCTTGCGGGTCGCGACCATGATGGCTGCGAGCACACCAAACAACAGCAGCGAGCCCATCATCAGCGCATTGTCTTCCGACACCAGAATGCCGTAGAGCACGCCATACAGCGCCACCAGCATGCCGCTCATGCCCAGGCCCGCGCGCCAACTGCCCAACACATGCCGCAGGTAGTGACTCAGCAGCCCGATACAGGCCACGCTGGCAATGGCATAGGCGGCGGCAAATGCCATGTGTTCAGATAACGACAGCAGCAACAGAAAGAACAGCACCAGCGCCGCACCAATCATCAGGTACTGCATGGGATGGATGCGCCAGCGCTTGACCATTTCCAGCACGAAGAAGGCCGCGAAGGTGAGCACGATGAACATCATTCCGTATTTCGTGGCGCGGTCACTCAAGCGGTACACATCCACCGGGTTCTCCAGCGAAACCGACAGCTGATCAACATGGCCATTGGGCTCTCGGCCTTGCGACAGAAACTGCTGCTGCGCCTGCGTGGACAGCGATGGCACGCTCCAGCTGGCCGTGAAGCCTGCATCACCCACCTCGCGCTCGCGGGGCAAAAAGTCGCCGCCAAAGCTGGGGTGAGGCCAGACCGAAGTGAGACTCACGCGGTTGTCTTCTGCCAGGGGTACCCAGGCGATCTGACCCGTTCCGGCCAGATCCAGCGCCAAAGTGAAATCGAGCGATGTGCCCTCTTCCAGCAAGTCAATCGCCAGCGTGGCCGCCAGGGGCAAGGGCAGCTTCTGGCTGGCCGGCGACGCGCTCACGGGCAGGGATTGGCCACCCAGCTTGAGCACCGGCGCGCTCTGCAAGCCCCGCAAATCGCTCACGCCCATCATGATCCTGGGCTGCCCCAGCTTGACCTGCCCACCCGCTTCGCCTGGCGTCACGCCTGGCCAAACAAAACGCCCTGCGGTTTCATGGTGGCTGGTGTAGACCGTGACCGGAAAGATGCCGCGCCAGCGGGTCTCGGTGGCGAGCCGGCTGCGCGTGTCCAGGCTCTTGGGAAACACGGTGAGCACCCGCGCCACGACCACCGTGTCTTCGCGCTTGGTGTCGTTGTTGACATCGACCACTACCGTGCGCGTGAACGTCTCGGTGTAGGGCACGTGCAACACCGGTCCGGTCAGGATTTGTGCACCTGCATGGGCGCGGGCAACTTCGGTGGTGGCCTGTGACCGGTTTATGGTGCGCTCGCGGATCACGCCGCTCACCATTTCAAGTGGAATGGCGAGCAGCACCATCAGAAACCCGACGATCAGGGTTTTGCTCAGCAAGGGAAATTTGTTCAAGAGACGCTCCTCGGTTGTGGGATGACGCCATTCTTGAAACCGGGCGTGCGCCGGGGGCGCAGGCTGTGTGAAGCGAAAAAGTGTTTTGTGCAGTGGGTGTGAAGGCGCGGAGCCTCAGGCAGGCAACCACCAGCGCGCCAGGCAACCGCCGGGCTTGTCTGCGTTTTCCACACTCACCCGACCCCCGTGCAGCTCGCTCACCTCTTTCACGAAACACAGCCCGAGCCCCGAACTCTTCTCCATGCCCTCGCCGCGTGGCAGCGAGTAGAAGCGTTCAAAGATGCGCTCACGCGCATAGTCGGGAATGCCTGCTCCTTCATCGCGAACCGTCCATTCCACACCGCGGACTTCGCGCGCCATCGCCAGCGTCAGCGCACCACCCAAGGGTGAAAAATCCAGCGCGTTGTCGATCAGGTTTTGCAGGGCCTGCGATACCAAAAACCGGTTGCCCTTCACCACAGCGCTGGCTTCGCCCAAACCATCAACCACCTGAATACCTTTCAGCCGCAGGCGAGGTTCGGCGGCGCGCAGCAACTCGCGCGTCAGCGCGACCAGGTCAACCGCCTCCACATCGCGCAGATCGCGCATCTGCTCCACATCGGCCAGCCCCAGCAACTTGTCGATCAGTTGCTGCAGCCGCCCGGTTTGCCGTTCGATGTTATGGGCGAAGCGCTGGCGATCGGCCTCTGCCAAAGGCTCTTGCAGCAATTCCGAAGCGCCGCGAATCGCAGCCAGTGGGCTTTTGAGCTCATGCGTCAGCGTGTGCACATAGTTTTCAACATAGGCCTTGTCTTCCAGCTTCAGGCGCATGCGCTCTACCGCTTGGGCCAGATCGTTGAACTCGGTCTTGCCGCTGAAACGCCCCATGCGCGGCAAGTCAGCCCGTTCGCCGCCTGCCACGGCGTTCGCGTAGCCCCGCAAGCGCGACAGCGAACTCGCCATCCACCAGCTGAACAACAAGCCCATCAACAGAGTGAACCCCAGCAACACCCAGGACCCTCGCAAAATGCGCTGCCGGCTGCGCTCAATGTAGGGCTCCAGCTTGTTGTTGGGCCGGGAAACCGTGAGCGCGCCAATGATGCGTTCGCCATCTCGAATGGGCGCGGCCACATGCATCACCGTGCTCTCAGGGTCTTTGGGGTCTTCGATGCTGGAGCGCGCGCCGTATTCCCCGCGCAGCGTTCGCACCACGTCGTTCCAGCGCGAGAAGTCTTGCCCCACCGCTTCGCCGCGGGTATCGAACACCACCATGCCTGCGGTGTTGACGATGGTGATGCGGGTATCAACCTGGTCTTTGGGAAAACCCCAGAGCACCGCGCCAGGCCGCACCTTTTGGTATGCCGCCATGGCTTGGGCAAAGCCGCCGGTGGCGATCGTGCCCGCCTTCATGTCGGTTTCGGCCAATTGGGCGTAGGCAAATGCCGCGTCAATCAGGCTGTCTTCCATGGCCAGGCGCGTGCCCGGTTCGACTTCGCTCACAAACACCCGCAGCACCACAAACAGCGCCAAGCCCAACACGAGGAAGAACCCCAACATCAATCGCAAGGCAATGCGCATGGCAGGTCAGCCCGGGGCTTTCAGGGAATAACCCATGTTGCGGTGCGTCTGGATCAGCTCGGCTTCCAGCCCACAGGCGCGCAACTTGGCGCGCAACAGCTTGATGTGCGCATCCACCGTTCGCTCAGCCGTGTCGAGCGCATCGCCCCACACCAGCACCATCAGCTCCGAGCGTGAAAAAATGCGTTGTGGCCGTTTGAGCAGCGTGGCCAGCAAGCCGTATTCATAACGCGTCAACGCCAATGGCTCGCCACCGCAGCGAATGCGTTGTGCCACTTCGTCCAGCGTCAACACGGCAGCTGTTTCGGCGGCAACAGGCGCATCGGACTGGCCCTTGACCGCACTGCGCCGCAAGATGGCCTTGACCCGCGCGCACACCTCGCGCGGCGAAAAAGGCTTGGTCACGTAATCGTCCGCCCCCAGCTCCAGACCCAGGATGCGGTCAATCTCTTCGCCCCGTGCGGTCAAGAAAACAATAGGCAGTTCGCTGGTTTTTCGAATCGCGCGACACACATCAAAGCCATTGCCATCGGGCACGCCCACATCGAGGATCGCCAGATCTGGCGCCCGCTGTCCAAAAGCCGCCAGGGCGTCGCGGGCCAGGCTCACGTGGGTCACGTCAAAGCTCTCGCTGCGCAAGGCATAGAGCAGCGTATCGGCGATGGCGGGTTCGTCTTCGAGGAGAAGAATTCTGTGTTGGGGCATGGGCTTTGAAGCGTGATGTTGCGGGAATGATAGAGAAGAATCTGCCACCGGGCGACAAGCCCATCAGACATCACCTGCACCACAACAACCCTTCACTACCTCAACGGGGTCGACGCATTGGCGGCTCAGCTACTTCGCCACGCCCAATACCCGCTCCAATGCCCATCGCATGGCACCCCGGTTCGCCTCCACACCGGTCCACAAACGGATCGCTATCGCGCCTTGGTTCACCAGTATGTCCAGGCCATCGACCACTTTGCATCCCTTGGCCTTGGCGGTTTGCACCAGGTGGGTTTTTGGCGGGTTGGGCACTGCATCGGCCACGACAGTGCTCGAATGCAGCGAACCCCAGTCGATATTCAGCTCTTCATCGGGCGCGCCCAGTCCCACCGAAGTGGTGTTCACGAGCAAACCGGTGTCAGGCGGGATCTGCAGAACCGCATCCCAGGCCCGAAAGTGCGCTTGCGCAGGCGTTCTTTCATTGATGAGCTTGACCAGGCCCTCACTATGGTTCGTGTTGCGGTTGACCACCTCAATCTGGGTCACCCCTGCCAGCGCCAACTCCACTGCAAATGCGCGGGCTGCCCCACCAGAGCCCAGAATCAGCGCCGTTTTTCCGGGCAAGACAATCACCTCTCTGAGCGCCTGCACGAATCCCTTGCCATCTGTGTTTTCTCCGATCCACTGGCCTGCCTCGTTGCGCACCACGGTGTTGACTGCGCCAATGATCCGAGCTGAGGTGGCCAAGCCGTCCAGGTGCTGAATCACGTCCACCTTGTGCGGCAGCGAGCAATTGAAGCCAACCCAGCCCATGGCACGCGCGCCGCTCACTGCCGCAGCCAAATTGGCTGGGGCAACTTCGCAATTGATATAGCGCCACCGCAATTTGTGGTGCAGGTAGGCCGCCTCCATCATGGCCACGGTCGGGTTTTCGCCGCTTGGTTGGGCAAAAGAACCGGTGATTTGATGAAGAAACTGCGCGCTCATAAACAACATCCTATGGCAAGCCCTTCCAAGAGCCACCCACGGGCGAGAAACAAGGCAACAAACTGCAACTGCAGCAAAAACCCAAACTCTGCGTCAAAAACTAGGGTAAATCCTTATGCATTTGCGCAATAGAGTACAAGTCACACCCAAAAGCGTACAAACCCCGCTTGAAGCAATTGCGAGAATTACTGCACGGTACTTCAACAACCGTTGGCAAAAAATTTATCCACTCAAAAGGAGACTTCAATGAAATTCCGCATTGCTTCCGCCCTCACCGCCGCGCTCATGAGCGCAGGCCTGGCACACGCCGCCGGCACCGAACTCGTCATCGCCACCGTGAACAACGGCCACATGATCGAGATGCAAAAACTCAGCCCCGCTTTCGAAAAAGCCAACCCCGACATCAAACTCAAGTGGGTCACGCTGGAAGAAGGCGTGCTGCGTCAGCGCGTCACGACCGACATCGCCACCAAAGGCGGCCAGTTCGACATCATGACCATCGGCATGTACGAAACCCCGATCTGGGGCAAGAAGGGCTGGCTGCAGGAACTCAAGTTCGACGCCGCCTACGACGCCAATGACATTCTGCCCTCCATCCGCGACGGCCTGTCGGTTGACGGCAAGATGTTTGCCGCGCCCTTCTACGGTGAGAGCTCAATGCTCATGTACCGCAAAGACCTGACCGACAAGGCCGGCATCACCATCCCGGAGCGCCCGACCTGGACTCAGGTACGTGACGCGGCCGCCAAAATTCACGATCCGAAAAACGGCGTGTACGGCATTTGCTTGCGCGGCAAGCCAGGTTGGGGCGACAACATGGCCCTGATCACCACCATGGTCAACACCTTTGGTGGCCAGTGGTTCGACATGAACTGGAAGCCACAGCTGGAAAGCAAGCCCTGGAAAGACGCGGTCACGTTCTACGTTGACCTGTTGACCAAGTACGGCCCTCCCGGCTCGGCTGCCAACAGCTTCAACGAAATCCTGGCACTGACCAACTCGGGCAAGTGCGGCATGTGGGTGGATGCGACCGTTGCAGCATCCTTCGTGAGCGACCCCAAGCAATCGCAGGTGGCTGACCAGATGGCTTTTGCCCAAGCACCTACCGCCGTGACGCCCAAAGGCGCCAACTGGCTGTGGTCGTGGGCTCTGGCTGTGCCATCGGGCTCCAAGAAAGTGGACGCCGCTAAAAAGTTCATCGCCTGGGCCACGTCCAAGGAATACATTGAGCTGGTCGGCAAGACCAATGGCTGGGCCACCGTGCCCACCGGCACCCGCGCGAGTACCTACGCGATCCCTGAGTTCGTGAAGGCAGCCCGCTTCGCCCCCGCCGAAAAGATGGCCATCGATTCGGCCAACCCGAATGACTCCACCTTGCCCAAGAGCCCGTATGTTGGCGTGCAATTCGCTGCCATCCCTGAGTTCCAGGCCATCGGTTCCACGGTGGGCCAGCAAATGAGTGCCGCTTTGGCAGGCCAGACGACAGTGGACAAGGCTTTGAAGGCCGGTCAAGTCGCAGCTGAGCGCCAGATGAAGAAGGCTGGCTACTATAAGTAAGCAGGGGCTATTGGCTCCTTGACAGGGGCCAGCGTCACGGTGCTGGCCCCTTTCCTTGCTTCTCTTTGCAGCTCGACACGCTGCACACCCGCGCGCCCGCCGGGCCGCGCATGTTTTCTTTTTTTTCAGGGTGCACCGCCATGAACCGCACACTTCCCCGCCTCCTGATGGCCCCAGCCGTGGGCACGCTCTTCCTCTGGATGATCGTGCCGCTGGTGATGACCATCTATTTCTCCCTGATCCAGTTCAATCTGCTGAACCCGGAGCAATCCGCCTTCATCGGGCTGGAGAACTACGAATACTTTCTGACCGACCCGTCGTTTGGCGCGGCCGTTTGGAACACCATCGTGCTGCTGAGCAGCGTGATCGGGATCACCGTGGTCGTCGGCACGCTGATCGCCCTGCTGATCAACGAGCCGCTGGCAGGGCGCGGCCTGGTGCGCATCCTGCTCATCTCGCCCTTCTTTGTCATGCCCACGGTCAACGCGCTGCTGTGGAAAAACATGATGATGAACCCCATTTACGGGGTGCTCGCGCAGGTTTGGATCTTCTTCGGCGCCGAGCCAGTGGACTGGCTGACCGTGCACCCCCTGTTCTCCATCATCTTGATGGTGTCGTGGCAGTGGCTACCCTTTGCCACGCTGATCTTCATGACGGCGCTGCAAAGCATGGACCGCGAACAGCTCGAAGCTTCGCGCATGGACGGCGCCAATTACTTCCAGCAACTGCGCTACCTCTACATCCCTCACCTGGGTCGCTCAGTGGCCGTGGTGGTGATGATTGAGCTCATTTTCTTGCTCAGCCTGTTTGCCGAAATTTACACCACCACCGGGGGGGGCCCAGGCGATGCGAGCACCAACGTGGCCTACCTGATTTTCAAGCAAGCGTTGTTGAACTTCGATGCAGGCGTGGCCTCGGCCGGCGCGCTGTTTGCGGTCGTACTCGCCAACATCGTGGGGATTTTCATGATCCGCATGGTTGGCAAAAACCTGGACAAGTGAGGAACCACCATGGCACGTCAATCTACCTACACACCGGCGTACGCCGTTCGCACCTTGGGCGCCTGGGGCGTCGCGCTGCTGCTGTTCTTCCCCCTCGGCTGGCTCATGCTGACCGCGTTCAAGACTGAGCTGCAAGCCATCGCGGTGCCGCCCGAGTTATTCTTCACCCCCACGCTGGAGAACTTCTACGAGGTCAACTTGCGCAGTGACTACCTGCAGTACGCCAAGAACTCGGTAATCACCAGTGTGCTCTCCACCATCATCGGCCTGATGATCGCCGCGCCGGCCGCCTACGCCATGGCGTTCTACAAGGGCAAGCACGACAAGAACATCCTGATGTGGATGCTGTCGACCAAGATGATGCCAGCCGTGGGTGCCCTGGTCCCGGTCTATGTGCTGGCCCAGAAGAGCCACCTGCTGGACAACCCGATCGCGCTGATCATCGTGTTCACGCTGTCCAACCTGCCCATCATGGTCTGGATGCTGTATTCGCAGTTCAAGGAGATCCCGCGCGAGATCCTGGAAGCCGCCCGCATGGACGGCGCCACGCTCTGGCAGGAAGCCCGCCTGGTGCTGCTGCCCTTGGCCATGGGAAGCCTGGCCTCCACCGGTCTCTTGACCCTGGTGCTCGCTTGGAACGAGGCGTTCTGGAGCCTGAACCTGACGGCGGCCAATGGCGGCACGCTGGCCACCCTGATCGCGAGCTACTCCAGCCCCGAGGGACTGTTCTGGGCCAAGCTGTCTGCGGCCTCGTTCATGGCCATTGGACCCATCGTGGTGTTCGGCTGGTTCAGCCAGAAGCAGCTGGTGCAGGGCCTGACCTTCGGGGCCGTCAAATGACCTCCCCCTGCGCCGCAGAGATGGCCTACCCCCGCCGCGCTTCGCGCGCCCCCCTCGAGGGGGCGCGACTGGCCGACTGGCAAAACCGGCTCTGCGGCCGCCTCAAATCAGACTTCGCTGCGTTTGCAGTGACTCGATAAACAAAATCATTCTGGGACGAACACCATGTCATATTTGCAACTTCAAGGCATCGAAAAATTCTTCGGTGAGCACCGCGCCATCAAAGGCATTGATCTGGAGATCAAACCAGGCGAGTTCATCGTCTTTGTGGGCCCCTCGGGCTGCGGCAAGTCCACTTTGCTGCGTCTGATCGCCGGCCTGGAGCACATTGACGGCGGCAAGCTCAGCCTGGAAGACCGCGACATCACGCATCTGCCCTCAAGCAAGCGCGATCTGGCCATGGTGTTCCAGAGTTACGCGCTCTACCCGCACATGACCGTGGCCGAGAACATGAGCTTTGCGCTCAAGCTGGCCGGCGCGCCCAAGGCCGAAATCGATGACAAGGTGAAGAAGGCTGCCGAGATTCTCGACCTCACCAAGTACCTGGAGCGCACGCCCAAAGAGCTCTCCGGTGGTCAGCGCCAGCGCGTGGCCATTGGTCGCGCCATCGTGCGGGCACCCAAGGTGTTCCTGTTCGACGAGCCGCTGTCCAACCTGGACGCAGC
>JBBKVN010000351.1:0-4340 GCA_037968455.1 Rhodoferax sp. | reverse complement strand
TGACCAATATCAACTTTCTTTCAATTCATCTTCATGGGCCCACTTGACTTGCTGAATCACCTGGCGAACTTCGCAGCCCCCGCCTTGTGGATGGCCGTGATGGTCAGCCTGCTGGCGTTTATTTTTATGAAAAAAGTGGCTGGAGCGCCCGTATTTCATACACAGGCAGCTATTAATTTTGTAGTGAGTTTGGTGGTGCTGGTATTGGGCTTGTGGTGGTTTGGGCGCGACGGCAAGATGGCCACCTATGCCGCCATGGCCTTGGCATGTGCCACCAGCCAGTGGGTGATGTTGCGCGGCTGGAAAGGCTGAGTACCCGCATGACTCTGGAATTTGTCGAGGCGCAAGCGCCGCATTTGCCCGATCTGCTGGCGCTGATTCTCACCCAAGGCCCCAATGAATGGAACTGGTTGCCCTTGGACGGGGTGCAAGCCCATGTGGACGACATCGCCCACGGCCGGGCGCGCGCGGTACTTGCCGTGGAGCAAGGGCAGTTAGTGGGCGCTGTGACCTTTTGTCTGACCCATGATTTCAGTCGATACCAGTCACCGGCTGCTGCCCAGCGCGAGCACGGCTACGTTTGCGAAGCGGTGGTGCGCGTTGATCAGGCGGGGCGGGGTTTGGGCAGTCAGTTGCTCAAACAAGCCCTGGCGCTGATGGCCCAGCAGGGCGTGTACACGGTCTACATTGACCGCCATGAAGAAAACGCCGCCTCGGCCGGCATGATGCGCAAGGCGGGGTTTGTCGAGATTGACACCTTTGCCGAGCCGGCTCGCCGGCCCAGCGGCTCAGGTCGAACTACCGTGTGCCGGGCGCAAACAAGTCCACCCGGTCGGTAATGATGCCGTCGGTTCCCAGGTCAATCAGACGCTGGGCGGCCCATTCGTCGTTCACCGTGTAACTCAGGGTGCGAAACCCCGCGCTTTTTGCTTGCGTCACGCTGGAGGTGTCCCACAGGGCGTGATTACAAACAATGGCCACGCAATCCAGGCGCAGCGCCGTTTCTACCCAGCCGGTCCACAGCGTGTCCAGCAGCAGGCCGCGAGGTAGTTGGGGCTGGGCTGCTTGCGCGGCCTCCAGAGCCTCAGGTTGAAACGAGGTGAGCAGCGGTGGCACATCAGCGCCATGCCAAAGGCGGGCGGCCTCATTGGCCACGATCTCGCCAGTCTTGGCTTCCAGACCCGGCGTGGGCTTGATCTCGATGTTCAAAAGAAAGCCGTTGCGCAGGCAGTAGCGGGCGATGTTGTCCAGTGTCGGCAAGGGTTCACCGGCATAAACGCGGGAGTGCCAACTGCCGGCATCCAGCTGTGCCAGCGCAGACCACGGGTGGTAACCGCCCACCGCACTTTGACCGGCGCCCAGCTGCTCGCGAGCGTTGGTGGTGCGTGGCAGCGTGTCGTCGTGCATCAGAAACGGCACGCCGTCAGCGCTTAATTTCACGTCGCATTCAAACATGCGGTAACCATGGCTGGCGCCCAGGCGGAAAGCCGCCAGCGTGTTCTCAGGCGCCAGCTTGCCCGCGCCACGGTGGGCAATCCAGCGGGGGTAGGGCCAGTTGTCGTGAGTGACTTGCATTTAGCGCGGCGCCTCCATGCGCTTGCCGGTGCTGCCGTCAAAGCAATGCAGCTTGTCAGGACGGGGTGTGACGTGGATCGTGCCGCCCAGCGTGGGCACCGCGTGCGACTCTTCGGTGCGGATGATGACCAGTTCATCGCCGCTGCCATGTTCCCAGCGGCCATAAATCAGCCGCTCGGCACCCAGCATCTCGATCGCTTCGACGCGCAGCGCCCAGCCGGTGTTGCCAATGTCCAGGTGCTCTGGGCGAATGCCGGTGATGGTCCCCGGCACCGCATCGGGGGCATCCTTCAGCAGGTTCATGGGCGGTGAACCGATGAAACTGGCAACGAAAGTGGTGGCAGGGCGGTTATAGACCTCTTCAGGGGTACCGAACTGCTCCATTACACCGGCGTTCATGACGATCATGCGCTGGGCCAGTGTCATGGCTTCGACCTGATCGTGGGTGACGAACAAGGAGGTGATTCCGAGTTCGCGGTGCAGCTTTTGAATCTCCAGTCGGGTCTGGGCGCGCAGTTTGGCGTCCAGATTCGACAGGGGTTCGTCAAACAAAAATACCTGCGGCTGGCGAACGATGGCGCGACCCATAGCCACGCGCTGCCGCTGGCCGCCTGAGAGCTCACGCGGTTTGCGCTGCAAGAAGGGCCCAATTTCCAGAATTTTGGCGGCTTTGTCCACGCGGGCGCGAATCTCAGCCTCTGGCACTTTGGCGATCTTCAGGCCGTAAGCCATGTTCTCGAACACGCTCATATGGGGGTAAAGCGCGTAGTTCTGGAACACCATGGCGATGTCCCGCTCGGCGGGTTCGAGGTCGTTCACCACCCGAGGGCCGATGCAGATTTCTCCGCCGGAGACTTCTTCCAGCCCGGCGACCATGCGCAGCAAGGTGGATTTTCCGCAGCCAGAGGGGCCGACGATCACAATGAATTCGCCGTCCGCCACTTCGGCGTTGACGCCGTGAATGACCTGCAGGCCGGTTTTGGGGTTGCCGTAGCGCTTGACGACATTGCGCAGAGAAATGGAAGCCATGGTTTCAGATTCTTTGAAATAAGAGGTGGTTTGAAGGGGGGGTGGCGTTGCGGAAGTTATTTTTCCGTGTCCACCAGACCTTTGACAAACCAGCGTTGCATCAGGATGACGACCAGCGCGGGGGGCAGCATGGCCAGAATGGCAGTGGCCATGACCACATTCCATTCGGTGTACGACTCACCTGTGATCAGGCGCTTGATGCCCATGACCACGGGGTACATATCTTCTTCGGTGGTGACCAACAGGGGCCAGAGGTACTGATTCCAGCCGTAAATGAACTGAATCACAAACAGGGCAGCAATCGATGTGGTGGACAAAGGCAGCAGCACATCCTTGAAGAAGCGCATGGGACCGGCACCGTCCATACGAGCCGCTTCCACCAGCTCGTCCGGCACGGTCAAAAAGAACTGCCTAAACAGGAACGTGGCCGTGGCTGAGGCAATCAGCGGCACAGTCAAGCCTGCATAACTGTTGAGCATGTTCAGGTTGGACACCACCTCGTAGGTCGGGCCAATACGCACCTCTACCGGCAACATCAGGGTGACAAAAATCATCCAGAACACGATTGAGCGGAAGGGGAAGCGGAAGTACACGATGGCAAAGGCGGACAAGAGCGAAATGGCGATCTTGCCTATGGCAATGATCAGCGCGCTGATCAAGCTGACCCACATCATGGGTGCCGCAGCTGGAATTTTGCTGCCGGCGCTGGTAAAGCCTCCGAACAGCGCCGTTTTGTAGGTCTCAATCATGTGGCCACCAGGCAGCAAAGACATGGGGTAAGACTGCACAATTTGCTCCGCACTTTGGGTGGATGCAATCAGGGTCAGGTAGAGCGGAAAGGCCACCACCATCACACCCAGAATCAGCACCAGATGCGAGATGACGGTTAGGCCGGGACGACGTTCAATCATGTTGGACTCCTTGCATGGCTCAGTACTGCACTTTCTTTTCAACAAACCGGAACTGGATCACAGTCAATGTGATGACGATGGTCATGAGCACTACTGACTGCGCGGCCGAGCCACCCATGTCCAGCGCCTTGAAGCCGTCGTAGTAAACCTTGTAGACCAGAATGGCCGTGTCTTTGCCTGGACCGCCTTGGGTCGTGGCGTCCACGATGCCGAAGGTGTCAAAAAAGGCGTACACCACGTTGATCACCAGCAGGAAAAAAGTGGTGGGTGACAACAGGGGAAACACGATGGTCCAAAACCGGCGCCATGGTCCTGCACCATCGATGGCGGCCGCTTCGATCAGCGATTTGGGGATGGAATTCAGTCCTGCCAGGAAAAACAGAAAGTTGTAGGAGATTTGCTTCCACACGGCAGCGGCGACGATCAAAGTCATCGCGTGGTTGGAGTTGAGCAAATGATTCCACTCGATGCCAAACATCTGCAGGTAGTACGACACCACGCCCATGGGCGAAGCGAACATGAACAGCCACAACACGCCAGCCACCACAGGCGCTACGGCGTAGGGCCAGATTAACAAGGTTTTGTAGACGGACGCACCTTTGAGGACGCGATCGGCCATGACGGCCAGCATCAGCGCCAGAGTCAGACCAATGACGGCCACGAGAACCGAGAACACAGCAGTGGTCCGAAAGGAGCCCCAGTAGGTGCTGTCGTCCCAGAGGCGCTGGAAGTTCTCCAAGCCGACGAACTCGGTGGACATGCCGAAGGGGTCTTGGCTGAGCACACTTTGGTACAGCGCTTGGGCAGCTGGCCAGAAAAAGAAGA
>JBBKVN010000350.1:0-3942 GCA_037968455.1 Rhodoferax sp. | reverse complement strand
TCATGAATATTTCAAGCTTCGACGATTTGCTACAAGCCGCAGGGCAGCAAAGCCAACCTCAACGCCTTCTTTTTGTTTTTGCTGGCGCTGATTTGCCCAAAGACTGCACTCCTGAACAGCGGGAGAGTTACCTCAAAGGCCATGGTGGCGAGTTGGTACCACTGATGTACGTCGACAAGTTGCCGCAAGAGCTGCCGTCGTTTGCCGCGCTGGAGCATGAGTCCAGGGCCTTTGGCAAAGAGTGGTCCATTGTTTTTGCAGCTGCGATGTCAGGCAGTGGTGGCAAGGCGCCCAGCAGCGAGGCTGCCGAAAAGCCCATGCAGCAAATGGTGGAGCAAATCAAGATGGGATCGTTGGCGTCCTTCATTCCTTTCGACCGCCAGGGCGAGACCGTTAGTTTCGAATAGTCAAGTCCCCCGCACCGGGCGGGGAATCACTCCGCAGCCTCACTGTGCTGCGCGAGCCCTTAGCGGGCGAACGGCGCTCCCCGCTAGCCAGGGGAGCGCTTCGCGGCCTGACTTTCGTATAGTTTGGCTTTGGCCATAGACAGTTCCGTCTTGACCAGTTGGGAGTCTTTTGATCCTGGCGCCAACACCGCCGAGGCATTTTCCCAGTGGGTTACAGCTTGGCCATAGTCCGCACGCTGGAATGCTGCGGCCCCCGCCATCATCAGCGCGTGAGGGTGTTTGGGGTGACTCAAGAGCGCCTTGCCAATCAACTCCAGCGGCCGACCGTTCAGCTTGCCGTCGGCCCTTGTCGCCAGAAAGTCCGCGTAGGCCGTCAGGGTGTCAGGGTTGGCATTCTTGGGTGATACCGCTTTGGCAAAGGCGCTTTCGGCCTCAGCGAATCGTTCCTGGACTTGGTAGGCGCGTGCCAATCTGGCCCAGCCAGCGTAGTCCTCGGGGGTGGTTTTAAGTCTGTCCGCCAAGCGTTGCACCATTTGATTGATCTGGTCTGCGCCAACGGACTGTTCCACTTGGCCCGCTCCCTGTGAGGGCTGGGCTTGTGCTGTGGTTGGCCTTCCCTTGGTTGAGTCGCTAGCGCCAGGCAGTCCCGCTTTGGCGCGGGCTTCAGTCAGCGCAGTTTCAATTTGCAGCGCGTCCGGTGAGCCGGGTTCCAGGACTTCCAGTAACTTTTCCCATTGAGCGATGGCCAGGGGAAAGTTTGCCGTGCGAATGGCGGCCATCCCGGAAATCATCAACCCGAGTGGGTGCTTGGGATCGATGGCCAAGGCTTGATCAATCAAGGCCAGCGGTTTGCCTTCAAAGCTGTAATCTGCCTGTGCAGCCAGAACATCGGCGTAATCTACCAACAGGTCTGGATCAGACTCAACCAGCTTGCCCGCTTTTTGGAATGCGTCCTCTGCGTCTGCGTACCGCCCCATGACTTTGTAAGACCGGGCGAGCATGGCCCAGCCTTTCGGGTTGTCCGGGTTCGCTTTAAGGCGCGCTGCGAGAGTGTCAACCATTTGAACCACTTGTGCGCTGCTAACCGCTTGGGTGTGTGACGGTGGGTTCAGTGCGTCGGGGTTTCCAAGCCAAAGGTACATGCCAGCGCTGCTCAGGGGAACGAACAGGGACACCAGTGCCGCAGTGCGTCTACCGGTCCAAAATTTGGAGGTTGTAGGGGCAAGCGAGACAGGCGGTATCTCAGTGTCATCCAGTAAGCGGAGTTGAAGCTCATCGCGAGCGCTCTCGTATTCTTTTTGATCGAGTTGACCCTCCGAAAATTCACGTTCCAACCCGAGCAGCTGCTCGCGGTAAATCGCCGCGTTCAAGCGCTCACTGGAAACGCCTTGTTCACGCGGCGGACTGACCAGCGGGCGAAGCAGGAAATACAGTGTCAGCAACGTGGCTGAGACCGAGATGGCAATAAATACGGTCATGGCGGTCATTCCGGATCCTTGAGAAGGGATTGGACTTTTCTTCGTTGTTCTTCGTCCAGCGGTTGGGCCGGGGCTTCAAGTTGGCTGCCGCGTACCATTCGAAACAAAGCAATGACCGCGATGATCAATAGCAACAGGGGACCGAGCCATAGCAGCCAGGTCACAGGGTTGAATGGCGGACGGTAGCGGACAAAATCACCGTATCGACTGACCATGAAATCCATGATGTCCTGGTCGCTCTTGCCGTCGGTAATGAGGGTACGTATTTCCCGGCGCAAGTCCACTGCAAGGTCCGCACGGGAGCCCGCCAACGATTCGTTTTGGCACACCAGACAGCGCAACTCTTCGGAAATCTGCAACAACCTTTGCTCAACAATAGGGTCTTCTGCCAACAACGGCGCCTCGCCCGCCTGTGACCATTGCGCACATTGAAAGGCCAAAATTAAAGCCAGCCAGAATTTCACTTTTGCAGCTCCTTGACCAGTGGCAGGATCGTGTTTGCCAATATCTCGGGAGTCACGGGGCCAATTTGTTTGTGGCGGATCATCCCTTTTTGATCGATCAAAAATGTCTCAGGCACGCCGTAAACGCCGAAATCAATGCCAATGCGCCCGTCCCGGTCTATGACTGACAAGTCATAGGGGTCTCCGTAGCGCGCCAGCCATTTCAAGCCGTCGACGGGTTGATCTTTGTAGTCCAATCCAATCAGCGGAATCTGTTTGGATTTGGCAAACTCGACCCACACAGGATGTTCTTGCTGGCATGCAACACACCAGGAGGCCCAAACGTTGAGCAGCCACACTTTCCCTTGCATCTCCTTGGCAGAAAAAGTCCGATCGGCCGCCAAGAGTTGAGGCGCGGTAAACGCAGGTGCAGGTTTACCAATCAGGGGGGATGGAACAACGCGCGGATCCCGGGTCAAACCGATGCCAAGAAAGATGACCAGAATCAGAAAAAGAACCAGCGGGATATGTCTCTTTTTCATACCGCGACGCTCAGATCGGTTTGTTGTGCCGCAGCCACGGCTGTTTTTCTACGGCGATAACGCTTGTCCAGGACGGCCATGGTGCCGCCCAATGCCATCAGTAGAGCGCCTCCCCAGATCCAGTTGATAAACGGCTTGTGGTACACCCGCATGGCCCAAGCAGGCTCAGTCTCTGACTCCAGCGATTCGCCCAACGACACATACACGTCACGGAGCAGTCCGCTGTCAATGGCCGCTTCAGTCATGGGCATGGCTGAAGAAAGATAGGTTCTTTTCTCAGGGTGCATGGTCTTCAGCTTTTGTTTGTCGCGAAGCAAATCAACCTCGCCCACAACCGCTGTGTAGTTGGGCCCCTTGACCTCCCGCATGCCGGTCAGTTGAAGGGTGTACCCGCCGACGGAGACCGTATCTCCAACCACCATGCGCACATCTTTTTCAGTTTCATATCCGGACACCATGGTGATGCCAATCACGGTCACTGCAATGCCGACATGAGCCACGTGCATGCCCCAGAAGGAGGCAGAGGTGGAGCGCAAGTTGACGGTCGACCTGACTTGTTCATAGATCTGTTGGACCGACGAAAGGATGATCCATAACGCCAAGGTCAAACCCATGGCAGTCAACGCCGACCAGGTGCCGGCAAGAAACGGCAGAGTGAGGCCTAGAACGACGGCCAGCAAGCCGGCGACTCTTAGTTTTTTAAGGAGGGACAGAAAGTGATCTTCCTTCCAGCGAGCGTAGGAGCCGATCACCATAAACAGCATCACGGGCACCATCACGGGCACAAAAACCGCGTTGAAGTAAGGTGGGCCGACCGAGAGTTTGCCCAAGTTGAGCGCGTCAACTAACAGTGGGTACAGGGTACCCAGTAACACCGTTGCCGCAGCGGTGGCCAGCAACACATTGTTGAGAAGCAAAAAAGTGTCTCGGGAAATCAATGCAAAAGGGCCACTGGCGCGAACCTTGCCAGCTTGAACCGCAAAAAGAATCAGGGAGCCACCCACCACTGCCGAGAGAAATATCAAGATGAAAATGCCGCGAGTGGGGTCGGTGGCAAAGGCGTGAACCGAAG
>JBBKVN010000349.1:0-6890 GCA_037968455.1 Rhodoferax sp. | reverse complement strand
TTGGTCATCAACAAGCCCAGCACGACGCTGGCTGCAGCCATGGCCGCAAGCGGCGCACTGTAAGCAATACCCCATGTATAGCGGTGGGGATTCATGATGCTGAGCCAAGTCCACAGCATGATGCCAATCCAGGGGCGACGCAAGGAGGCAACACACCCCACCATCACGATGGCAATCAAAATAATGTCACGCATGGCTAATGATGTACCTGAATTTTCCAGATTTTTCGGCGGGAATGTTGTTTACCCGTTCAACGACGACCTGCACCTCGGCGCCCAGACGCTGCTTGAATCCTGCGATTATTTTTTCAACGGACTGATCTTCAAAGGCGCCATCAGTAACCAACAGCACCCGAGTGAGGGCACGCGACTCCTGCACGACCTTGAAAAATCTTACCCCTGCCAAGTCACGCAAGATGTAGATCAGCGACAGGCCATGCATGACCGTGCCGTTTGCGGCCACCACAAAGTCAGTGCTGCGCCCCTGGATGTCTTGCAACAGCGGCAAACCCCGACCACAGCTGCACGGCGTGGCGCCCAGCACGCCGATGTCACCAGTGCGGTAGCGAATAAAGGGAAAGTCATTGGTGGACAGGTGGGTCACCACGATCTCGCCTGCCACACCTACCGGCTGAACCTGCCCTGCCTCGTTGATGATTTCAACCACAATGTCATCTGCGGTGAGGTGCATATTTCCGGCTGGGCATTCATGGGCAATAAAGCCTGCGTCACGCCCGCCATAGCCGTTTGCGACCTTGCAGCCAAACGCCTGTGAGATGGTGCTGCGCTGTTCTTCATACAGGCGCTCTGAGGTCACGAAAGCCACCTTGATGCCCAAATCAGTCATGTCTACGCCCCGTTTTGCCGCATGTTTTGCAATGTGGGTCAAGGCAGAAGGGTAGCCAAACAACATGCGGGGCTTGACCGCGCGAATGGTGGCTACGAACTGGTCCAACTTGGCCTCAGACATTTCAAACGCCGGCAGCAGCTGGGTGCGCAAGAGCTTGTCTCTGATGGCCTTGATGCGGTCTTGCTTGCCAATCTCAATGGGCGAGCCCCACACCACGATTTCGGGGTCGCCAATGTCAACGCCCCACCAGCGAGTGGCGCGCCACTTGGCGGCTACGTCATGACTGACGCGCATGTTGCCGATGTAAAAAATAAGCGGCTCACCCGATGAGCCGCCGGTGTTGAAGCGCGCCAAGCCCTGCGCATGGGTGTGTTTGAGTGCGTCGGTGTTGGCGCGAATGATGGCCTTTTCTAGAAACGGCAGGTGTTGCAGATCAGCGGTGGATGTGATGCTGGCTGGGTCAAACGACAGCTGCGCGAACAGGTCACGGTAATACGGGACGTTAACCGCCACATCTTGCAATAGATCGCGCAGGCGTTGCAGTTGAAAGGCTGCGATGCGCTCAGCCGGCCACCACTGCACGTCTTCCATTTGGCGGCGCACGGCAACCGAGTCATGGCGCTTGAGTTGCTCATGCAGCGGAAACAATAGCCTGGAAACAAAAGACGTATATAAACCCACAGCAACTCCGGTTGGTCAGCGTGTTGGCTGCGCCATTGCGCGCTGATAAACATCGCACAACACGGGCTGCACGTGATTCCAAGTGTAGCGTTGTGCCTCTTGCAGGCCAGCTTGTGCGCGTTGTTGCCATAGTGCCGCGTCTGACAACAAAGCGACACATGCCTGGGCCATGGCGACAGGGTTTTCAGGAGGCACCAAGGTGGCATTGACGCCATGCTGGGCCAAGTGTGGAATGCCGCCCACATTGGTACTGACCACAGGTACGCCGCTGGCCCATGCCTCAAGAATCGATATGGGCATGTTATCGGCTAGGCTGGGGTTGAGTACGATATCAGCCCTGCGGTAAAGCGCGGCCATGGCATCACGGTCCAAGCGGCCAGTGAAACGCACAACATCAGTCAACTGCTGCTCTTTCACAAACTGGCGAAGTCGTGATTCTTCGGGACCACTGCCAGCAATAGTCAACGTCGCTTGCGGGAAGGTGGCCAGAACAACCTGGAATGCCCGAATGGCGGTCAGGTTGTCATAAATTGGTTCGAGGTTTCGAGCCACGATCAGGTGCGGGGCACCAGCCAAAACTAGGTGGCGCGGAGAAAATCGTTCTAAATCAATGATGTTGGGCACGATGCTTGCAGACATACGAAAGTCAGCAAACACGCCCTGTAAAAACCCGGATGGAACAATGAGCGCACCTGCCTGGCGCATGGTGAAGCGGACCTTTGACTCTGCGCGTTGAAGAAATTCAGCGGCCTCACCACCGTGGTAATGCACGACGGCAGGCACTCTGCGATTGCGTGCTATCCAGACGGCAGGTGCGGCAAACAAATGCCACGACCAACCGGAGTTGGCCATGACGTGAAAAATGTCGACTTGGCCTGCAGCGCGCCAAAGATTTACCAGGTAGGGCAAGAGTCTGAAAACTGAGCGCAACACGGGTACGTTGCCTACCCACATGGGCCGGTAGAGGGCATTGACCTGCACGGTTGTCACTTTGGCACCGGCTGCGGTCAACAACTCGGACAGTTGCTGGGTCTGGTTGGCCATGCCACCTGAGGGCGGCGGCAACGGCCCAATGAGTCCAACACGCAGGCCGCGCAATCCTTGAGCAGTCATAGAGAGGGGTCAAGAGCCTTATTTTTTTGAAAAACAAGTCTTTCATACGGAGTCGCATAGTTGGCGACGCTGTTTTTCCAGTTGCGTACGTTTTCCACAAACTCGCGGCCATTGGTTTTAAGCACGGGCCACAGAGCCGGGTTGTTGAGCAGGTCAAGCAAGGCTTGTGACAGGGCCCCTGCACTGCCGGCTTTGAACAGCACGCCCGTTTTATTGTGCTCAATGAGCTCTTTGTGCCCACCGACATCGGAGGCCACAAACAACTGTCCCTGGGCCATGGCCTCAAGCGGCTTGAGCGGGGTAACCAACTCTGTCAGGCGCATGGGGTGGCGCGGATAAGCCAGCACGTTAATGAGGTCGTAGTAGCGATTGACGTCTTGATGCGGCACACGGCCGGCAAACACCACTTTATCGGCCACACCCAACTGCTGCGCTTGCTGGCGCAAGTTGGCTTCTTGCACGCCTCCGCCCACCAGCAATACTTTGACGTCAGGGCGGGCTTTAAGCAGGGCAGGCAGGGCGTCCAGCAATAAATCCAACCCCTCATAGGCGTAGAAGGAGCCGATAAAGCCGATGACGGTGCAGCCGCCCAAGTTGAGCTGCGTTTGCAGCGCAGGGTCTGGCGGGCTGGCCAGGTTGAACGCGTCAACGTTGACGGCGTTGGGGATGACCGTCACCTTGGCGCTGGGTACGCCACGGGCGACGATGTCGGAGCGCAGGCCTTCGCAAATGGTGAACACGTGGTCGGCGCGCCGGATGGCACGGGTTTCCAAGCTGCGGGTGGCGCGGTAGCGCAGGCTGCCTTCATTGGTGGAGCCATGGTCGACGGCGGCATCTTCCCAAAACGCACGTATTTCGTAGACCACCGGTATGCCCAGCTTGCGTCCGACCTTGAGGGCGGGCAGCGCATTAAGCACGGGCGAGTGGGCGTGAATGATGTCGGGCTTGACTTGGCGGGCGACCTCTTCAAGCCGCTGGCCCAACGCGTTCATCAAGGCGACTTCACGACCCACCGGCAAATTGGCCAGCAGCCCGGTGCCTCTTGGCGTGCGGTAAAAATGCAGGCCATCGACGTCTTCCTCAGAAGCTTTAGTGAGCCCCTGTTTGGGGGAGGTGACTTGAAAGGTTTGCCAGCCCAAAGCGCGCTGCTCGCGCAACAAAGCAGCTGTGCGAAAGGTGTAGCCGCTGTGCAGCGGAATGGAGTGATCAAGAACGTGGAGGACGCGCAATGTCATGGTGCGGCAGCTAAAACGGGTGCGTCAACCACTTGGCGCAAAAAGGCTTCAAACATCAGCAGTGTCCAGAGTGGCGCGCTGTAATCGTAGGCACCAGACTGATGCCCATCTACCAAATGTTGCAGATAGGTTTTATTGAACCAACCGGTGCTGGCTAGTCGCTCGCCCAACACGGCATCGCGTACTCGCTGCTTTAATGGGCCACGAAACCAGCGAGCCAGCGGGACGGCAAAGCCCATTTTGGTTCGGTACAAGACATCGTTGGGCAGGTAGGGTTCCATTGATTTTTTGAAGATGTACTTGCCTTCTTGCCCGTTGATTTTGTGGTGCGATGGCAGCGTGGCAAGCCAGTCGACCAACTCATGGTCCATGAGCGGATCACGCACCTCCAGCGAATGGGCCATGCTGGCGCGGTCTACCTTGGTATTGATATCACCGACCAGGTACGTTTTCAGGTCAAGATACTGGATCAATGCCAATGGGTCATCGGTGCCCGCCTTGGAGGCGTGATGCTCAAAGACCTCTAGCGCGTTGTAGCCTGCCAGCTCGCTCTTGAAGCCTGAACTGAACAGCGCGTCTCGCATGGGACCGCGCAAAATGGACACGGTGTGGAAATAAGCCTCTACCGAGTTGCGAGCCATGCCTTCAAAAGTGGTTTTGGCGCGAAACATGCGCGGTGCCCAGTCAGCCTTGGGGTAAAGCCGGCCAAGCGCACCGAACAAGGGGCGGCGCACCCCCATGGGCAAAGCGCTGCGCATGCGCTCTTCCATCAGGTGCGTTCGGTAGCGGCGGTAGCCGCCGAAAGATTCGTCGCCACCATCACCCGACAGTGCCACCGTGACGTGCTTTCGGGCCAGTTGGCAGACGCGGTAGGTGGGAATGGCAGAGCTGTCTGCATAAGGTTCGTCATAGAGCCGAGCCAAGGTGTCGATGAGGTCAAAGTCATCACTTTTAACAACCTCCAACCGGTGGTTGGTGTGATAGCGATTCGCCACGGTTTGCGCAAAGGCAGACTCATTAAAGGCTGGGTCATCGAACCCAATCGAGCAGGTATTGACAGGCTCGGACGACAAACCGGCCATGACGGCGACCACGGCGCTGCTGTCCACACCGCCTGACAGAAAGGCGCCGAGCGGCACTTCAGCCATCATGCGCAGGCGAACGGACTCTTTAAGGCGCGCCACGAGTTCGGCCTGGGCGTCGGCTTCCGAGATGGGGTTGTCCAGGCTGAACTTGACGTCCCAATAAGCAACCGGCTCAGGAGTTATTTTTCCGCGCTGAATGGTTATGCTGTGTGCGGGCGATAGTTTTTTGGCTTGTTTGAAGATGGTGCGCGGCTCAGCCACATAACCGAGAGAAAAGTACTCCTCCACCGCCAGCGGGTCAATGTCGCGACGTAGCTCGCCATGCGCCAAGATGGATTTCAGTTCTGAACCAAACAGCAGGGTGCCGTCGTCAAGCAATGCGTAATACATGGGCTTGACGCCCAGACGGTCACGCGCCATGAAGAAGGTTTGCTGGTTGCGGTCCCAAAGCGCAAAGGCAAACATGCCACGGAAACGCTTGACGCAGTCCGCCCCCCAAGACTCCCAAGCGTGAACGATGACCTCTGTATCACTCTTGGTGTGAAACACGTGGCCCAGAGCCTGCAGCTCAGGAATCAGTTGTTGGTAGTTGTAAATTTCGCCGTTGAAGACAACTACAACAGAGCCGTCTTCATTAAAGAGAGGCTGCTGGCCAGTGGCGATGTCGATAATAGATAGGCGCCGGTGACCCAACCCGACCCCTGGCTCGATGTGCAAACTGCCTTCATCAGGGCCGCGGTGCAGTTGCGAGTCGTTCATGCGCTGTAGAACGGCACGGTTGATCTCGCTTCTGCCACGGGTGTCAATTATTCCAGTAATGCCGCACATCTATTTAGTTACCTGGTCGGTGAAGATTTTTTCGTGCCAATTGTTGATCGTACACACCCTGATAGGCCGACACCATTGACTGCAAACTGAATTTGGCCAGCACTCTCTCACGGCCGGCATGACCTATGGCTTTTGCCTGCAATGGGTTGCTTGCCAATGCAACCAACTGTTGCGCCATGGCTTGAGGATCGGAGGGTGGTGTGATGAAGCCCGTTTGGCCCTGAATGACCAATTCAGCATTGCCACCGACGGCGGTGGCCACCACCGGCAAGGCGCTGGCCATAGCTTCCAAGATAGTATTGGAGATGCCCTCGGCCAATGAGGGCAACGCAAATGCGTGCAGGCCACGCATAATTTCGGCCACGTCGCTGCGCTCGCCCGGCAACCAGGCCAAGTCACCGACGCCCACCTGATCCAGCATGGCTTGTGCCTGAGCACGTAAGGGCCCCTCCCCCACCATGACCAACCTAAGTCGGGATTTTAGATGGGGCGCCATGGCCAGCGCTTGCATAAACGCCTGCGCCAACATGATCTGGTCTTTAATGGGCTGCATGCGACCGACGGTGCCCACCAGCCAGTGGTGACCCGGGTTGAACGGACAACCGGTGATAGGGAGGGGACCCTGCGCGGCTGGAGAAAACCGCGTGGTGTCAACGCCGTTGTAAACCTGTGCAATCTTCTTTTGCGGGACGCCCGTTTTCTGGACTAAATAGTCATTCAAATCACGAGACAAAGCCACGTAATGATCGACAAAGGGCTTGTAAATGCGGCGCACTCGTTGATAGGTGACGTTGGTGCCGTCAATGTCTCCAACATCACGGCCATGCTCGCCATGAATGCGCACCGGTACACCAGCGGCCCACGCAGGGACTTGCGCCTCAAGCGCGGCAAGATTGCGGCTGTGAACAATAGCCGGGCGCAACTGGCGAAACAACTTGAACAGTTTGGGGTACTGCCAAACCCCATGCCCTGGGGGTTTGCGCAGGGAGATGAATTCGACATCGCGACGCTGAACGCGCTCGCGGAAATCAGTAATCTCAGTCAACGCCAACACAGCATGTCGATAGGCGGTTGAGGGCATGTGATTGATGAGGTTGAC
>JBBKVN010000348.1:0-4638 GCA_037968455.1 Rhodoferax sp. | reverse complement strand
TGGCTTTCATGAATGCCCATGGAGCGTGCCCGACCGACGGGCAAGTGCGCCGTGCCTCGGGGCAAGCCCTGTTCGTAACGTGCGTGGCCGGACTCATGAACAATGCCCATCATGCTTTGCATGAAGTCGTCTGTGCTGTAGCGGGTGGTGATGCGCACGTCTTCGGCCACGCCGCCGCAAAACGGGTGGGTCGAGATGTCCAGCCGGCCGGCTTCAAAGTCAAAACCAAGCACGCCCATGATCTCTTCGCCCAAAGCGCGTTGACGTTCAATGGGAAACGGCCCTTGGGGCGTGAGCACTGACTCGGTAGATTGTTTCTCGCGCACCTGGAGAATCAAATCGGGCAGCCAGGTTTTCACGTCGCCAAAGATGGTGTCAATGTCTGCACTGCGGGTGCCGGGCTCAAACTTGGCCATCAGCGCGTCATAGGGGCTGACGCCTTGCGCCTGCGACAAGGTCTGGGCCTCTTCGCGGGACAGCGTGAGCACCTCGCGGAAGTTGCCCAAAAAGCCTTTCCAGTCGTTCTCTTTGCGCTGGTTGCGCCAGGCGTGTTCACAACGCGAGCCAGCCAGTGCCTGGGCCTCAACCAAGCGAGCGGGCAGCAGGTTGGCCAGCGCCCAGTCGCGGTTCATCTCGCGCAGGCTGGCTTGTTGGTCATCGTCCAGCGACTCCTCCCGGGCTTTAGCCAGCAGCGGGGGCAGGGAAGCGTCGGTCAGGGTTTTGTGCAGCAAAATTTGCAGTTCTGCCAAAGCCGCCCCGCGTGCTTCATTGCCCTTGGCCGGCATCATGGCCGCCTGGTCCCAACCCAAAAAGGCGCCCAGGTGCTGATAGCGGTACAGCCGGGTGAAGGTGTCGGTCAAAGCGACATAGGCGCTGGTGCTCATGGGTGGGTCCAATCGGTCAAATTAAAGGCTGGTCAGCCGACCATTGTTGCACTGCATTGGGGCACGGTGCTGAGTACAATGCCGCCCACTCCTCACTCTGGTAGCCCTTATGTCCGACCGCCTTGCCGTGCTGCCTCAGTACCTGATTCCCAAACAAGCCCTGACCGCTCTGGCCGGGCGCATTGCCAGCGCGCGCGCCGGGCAGTGGACCACGCGTTTGATTGAGTGGTTTGTGAAGCGTTACAACGTGAACATGGCCGAGGCCGCGAACCCGGACGTGGCGAGCTACGCCAGCTTCAACGAATTTTTCACCCGCGCGCTGAAGGATGGCGTGCGACCGCTGGCCCCGGCTGACCTGATTTGCCCCGTGGACGGCGCCATCAGCCAGTTTGGCGCCATGCAAAAAGACCAGATTTACCAGGCCAAGGGTCACCAGTACTCCAGCCGTGCGCTGGTGGGTGGCGACGCCGCCTTGGCCGCCCGGTTCGATGACGGCCACTTTGCCACCCTGTACCTGAGCCCGCGTGACTACCACCGCATTCACATGCCGTGCGATGGCCGCCTGACGCGCATGATTTACGTGCCCGGCGACCTGTTCTCAGTGAACCCGACCACAGCGCGCGGTGTACCTGGCCTGTTTGCCCGCAACGAGCGGGTGGTGTGCGTGTTTGAGTCAGCCCGTGGCCCATTTGTGCTGGTGCTGGTGGGCGCCACCATTGTCGGCAGCATGGCCACCGTGTGGCACGGCGTGGTGAACCCGCCCCGCCCCGGTGAAATACGTGAATGGCGCTATGAAGATCAGAGCATTGAATTGAAGCAGGGCGAGGAGATGGGCCGCTTTTTGCTTGGCTCCACGGTCGTCATGCTGTTTCCCAAAGGCCCCTTGCAGTTCAGCGTGGCCTGGACGCCCAATGGCGCCATTCGTCTGGGTGAGGAAATGGCGCAACTAGGCGCGTAAGCCGCCGCCAAGTCATGGCCCCCAAAATGCGGGCATGACTTATGAACACTTGTTGGTGTCCCACGCGGGCACCATCACCACCCTGACGCTGAACCGGCCCGAAAAGCGCAATGCCCTGGCCCTGCCGGTGATGCGGGAACTGACCCAGGCACTTCGCGCCATCGCCCACAGTGACACGCTGGGTGTGATTTTGGCGGCCAATGGCCCGGTCTTCAGCGCCGGGCACAACTTTGGCGACATGGCGGGTGCCACCCTGGCGCAGGCGCAAGAGCTGTTCGCCGTTTGTACCGAGATTATGGACTCCGTGCAGGCCATGCCTCAACCCGTGATTGCCCGGGTTCATGCGCTGGCCACGGCTGCCGGTTGCCAATTGGTGGCCACGTGCGACCTGGCCGTCGCGGCTGATACCGCCTCGTTTGCGATTCCCGGCGGCAAGGCCGGGCTGTTTTGTCACACACCGCTGGTGGCTGTAGCTCGCAATGTGGGGCGAAAGCGCGCGCTGGAGATGGCCCTCACGGGCGATGCGATTGACGCCGCCACGGCCGCCGACTGGGGGTTGATTAACCGCGCGGTGCCGGCCGACCAGTTGGAGGCCGCCACGCTGGACTTGATCAGCCGTGCCACGCGGGGCAGCGCACTGTCCAAGGCGGCAGGCAAGCAGGGGTTTTACCGGCAGATTGACGCGTCCCAAGCGGCGGCTTACGCCTTGGCGGGCGAGGCGATGGCCCAAGGCGCGCTCACACGCGATGGTCAGGAGGGGATCAGTGCGTTTTTGGCGAAACGCCAGGCCCACTACACGCAGGGCCCCGCCCGGAACGACCCTATTTGAAAATCACGGTCTTGTGACCGTTGATCAGCACCCGGTGCTCGCTGTGCCACTTCACGGCGCGGGCCAGCACCTGGCTCTCGGTGTCGCGGCCCAAAGTGGTCAGGTCTTCCACGGATTTGCTGTGGTCCACCCGAGCCACGTCTTGCTCAATGATCGGACCTTCGTCCAAATCAGCGGTCACATAGTGGGCCGTGGCGCCAATCAGTTTCACACCCCGGTCATGCGCCTGGTAATAGGGCTTGGCGCCCTTGAAGCTGGGCAAGAACGAGTGGTGAATGTTGATGGCCCGCCCGGCCAATTTGCGGCACAGGTCGTCGCTCAGCACTTGCATGTAGCGCGCCAGCACCACCAACTCGGCACCTTCGTTTTCAATGATTTCGTACTGCTTGGCTTCCGCCTGCGCCTTGGTGGCAGCGGTGACCGGAATGTGGTGAAACGGCACGTTGTAGCTGGCGGCCAGTTGGTAGAACTCGCGGTGGTTGGACACGATGGCCCGAATGTCCAGCGGCAGCAGGCCAGTTTTCCAGCGGAACAACAAGTCGTTCAGGCAGTGCCCGTCTTTGCTGACCATGATCACGGCGCGCATGGGTTGGCTGCGTGTGTGCAGGTTCCAGTCCATGGTGTAGGGCTGCGCAAAGTCGGCCCACTGGGCTTTCAAGGCCTCGGCGTCGGTCTGATCGCAGGCGAACTGAATGCGCATGAAAAACAGGCCGGTGTCGTGGTCGTTGTACTGGGCGGCCTCTTCGATGTTGGCGCCGCGGTCCAGCAAAAAACCGGAAACCGCGTGCACCAGGCCCAAGCGGTCCTGGCAGGACAGGGTAAGAATGTAAGCAGTGGTCATAGAGGTGAATTGTCGCCGCACCGTGGGTGCAGCTTGGGCCGGTCAGGGTGCTTTGGCAGGAGGCACCGCCGCTGGGGCGCGGCTGGCTTCAAAGTCAGCACAGTAATCGGTGGGTGGCGCGGCGTCCGTCGACCAGGATTGGTTGAAAGATGCTATCGAATTGCTAGCTTCTTGCGCTTGACCCGCCTGGAGAAGAACCGTTTTTGTCATCAAAGAGCGGGAAAGGTGAAGCGGCACACCCAGCGCCTGATCGGCATGGCCGTTGCCCGCCAGCAGCAACACGGTTTTGTCGGTCTGGGCTAGCGAGGCCACGGTTTGCGCCATGCTGATGTCGCGCGCAATCTGCACCCGTGTCATGGGGCCAATCTGGCTTTCTGGCAGCAAGTTGCAGTGCCCGATACGGATGGCTTGTTGCTGGGCTTTCAGCGCAGGGCCGGTCAACAGACCGTCAAGCGTCGCGTCGGCCATGGCGTCCCGAAGACGGGTGGTGGGCAAGTTGGCGCCTTTCACCAGTACGCCCGCGCGCACGGCGGCCATCACAGCCGGGCCATAGGCGGCCCACGGCCAAGCCTCGTCCTGCCATTGCAACGCGGCCCGCACCTGGGTTTCACTGGCTTGGGGGCCAAGCCCCTCGGTGCTGGAGTCGGCGCTGGCCATTTCAAGTGCGAGCGCGCCCAAACGGTGGTTTTCTGCCAAGCGCTGAACCACGGCCAGGTGAATACGTTGGTGATGGGCCACATCATGCTGCTCACCCAGAATCAGCACGTCCGCTGGTAGAAGGTGGTCCAGTTGGGCGCGGTAGGCGAAGGTGTCGCCCCTGATGGGCGGCTGGGGTGGTGCGACGCAGGCCGAAAGACTGAACGCAGCCAGACAGACCCAAAGACGGGCGCGGAGCATCAAAGGGACTGCCGTCTGTGTGAGCTGCGCTGGTTTAGTGCACGACGACGGGGTTTTGCGCCAATTCGGCGTAGCGCTCCAGCGTGTCTTCGACTTCTTCTTGCGTGGGCGTGTTTTCTTGCCAGGCGGAGATATGTTGCTGAAACAATTCCGCCCAGGAACCGTCCAGATACACCTCTTTGCCAGCGCGTTTGTCCACAATTTCAAAGCCGTGGCGGGCCAGGGTGGG
>JBBKVN010000347.1:0-5126 GCA_037968455.1 Rhodoferax sp. | reverse complement strand
ATCAGCGTGGTGGCCAGAATCAGCCACATGGTGAATTTTCCAATCCAGGTGGTGATCGTGTCGATCACCCTGGACAGGGCGAGAAATAGGGTCATGCTGTCTCCATAGTTTTGAGCTTTATTGCCTTGTAAGTGTCGGGTCCAAGCGCCCGCACAAATACCGCCTGATAGGCCTTCTAGGTTAACCTTTTGTGACTGATAAATACCTGACGGTTGGAGTCAATGTGCTAGGGTAAATACCGAGATTTTGATGGGTGTAAACCCTAGTTTTGACGCTCAAGGAGGGATGGCTGCACAATGAGCCAGGACACTTCGATGCAAACACTGACCCATTCCTCCATTGACTCGCCCCGCATGCGGCATGCGGGGCGCGACTTGTTGTCGCTGGCACTCATGGACGCTCGCAATCATTCCCTGTATTTGTTGTCGTTTTTTGAACGATCGCTGGCCTCCGGCGACTTGACGGTCCCCGTGCTGGTGGAGCTCAATCCGCCTCTATGGGAGTTAGGGCATCTCGGGTGGTTCCAGGAGGCTTGGGTAGGCAGAAACCTGACACGCCATCTGGGGCGTCAATGTGACGGCACGGCGCCCCGGTTGGCCTCCATCGAGGTCAATGCAGACCGCTGGTGGGACTCTTCGTTGGTGGCGCATGACAGCCGTTGGTCATTGGATTTGCCGGATTTGGCCCAGACCAAGTCGTATTTGCTTGAAACGCTGGAATGTACTTTGGAACTCCTGGAGAAAGCCCCAGACGCTGACGAGGCGCTGTATTTCTACCGGTTGACGTTGTTTCACGAGGACATGCATGCGGAAGCCTTGATTCGCATGGCGCAGACCTTGAGTCTTCCGCTGGAGATCGATCGCCCGGGGCCCAGTGTGTTGCGTGAGCCGCTGTTGATACCTGCGACACGATGGTCAATGGGGATGAATGAGAGCGACGGGTTCACCTTTGACAACGAGCGCCCAGCGCATGAAGTGTCGGTGCCCGAGTTTGAAATCGATGCCCAAGCGGTGACATGGGCTCAGTTTGTTGAGTTTGTGGACGACGGGGGTTATGACCGCCCGGAGTTTTGGCACCCCAGAGGGTGGCGATTTGTTCAAGCGGGTGAGCGCCGAGCGCCTCGCTATGTGGAGCAAATTGGGGTGGCCAGTGGCGCCGTCATGCAAACCAGTTTTGGCACGACTCACCGCATGATGGGCTCACAACCCGCCATGCACCTGAGTTGGTGGGAGGCTGATGCATGGTGTCGCTGGGCCGGGCGGCGTTTGCCTGCAGAGGTTGAGTGGGAAATCGCAGCCCACACGGCCGCGGGGCGCGGCTTTCGTTGGGGCGAGGTCTGGGAGTGGATGGGAACTTCATTTCGGGGTTACCCCGGCTTTGAGGCCGACCCCTACCGTGACTATTCTGAGCCCTGGTTTGAGACGCACAAGGTTTTGCGGGGAGCGTCGTTCGCCACTCGTGCCCGTATGAAGCACCCCAAATACCGTAACTACGCCTTGCCCGCCAGGGATGACCTGTTTGCCGGGTTTCGGTCTTGTGCGAATTAGGGCGCTGACAACCCCAGCTCCGCCAACTCTGCGGCGGTGAAGACTCTCGATCGGGTGTGAAAGGCTTTGCCCTCCGGCCCCTCCAGTGAAAACGTACCGCCATGACCGTCAATCACGTCGATGATGAGTTGAGTGTGTTTCCAGGTCTCGTATTGCGATGTACTGATGAAGAACTGGGCACCGCCAATTTCACCTAGAAACACATCGCCCGCACCCATGGTGATTTCGCCAGGCAAATAGCAATTGGCGGCACTGTTGTCACAGCAGCCGCCACTTTGATGAAACATGACGGTGCCATGTTTTTTCTGCAAAAAGTCGACCAACTCCAAAGCCGCTTGAGTGGCCACCACTTTTTCAACCATTTGTTTCTCCTAAAAAAGGGGCAATAGCCTGCCCCTTTGGTTCGAATTTGGCTCAATGGGCCGAGATCAGAAGAATCCCAGCTTGCTTTCGCTGTAGCTGACCAGCAGATTCTTGGTCTGCTGGTAGTGGTTCAACATCATCTTGTGGTTTTCGCGGCCCACGCCAGATTCCTTGTAGCCACCAAAAGCGGCGTGCGCGGGGTAGGCGTGGTAGCAATTGGTCCAGACGCGTCCGGCCTTGATGGCGCGCCCCATGCGGTAGGCCACGTTGCCATTGCGGCTCCACACGCCGGCGCCCAAGCCGTACAGAGTGTCGTTGGCCAGCGCAAGTGCCTCGGCTTCATCTTTGAAGGTGGTGACCGCTAACACAGGTCCAAAAATCTCTTCCTGGAAGATGCGCATTTTGTTGTGACCCTTGAACAGGGTTGGCTTGACGTAATAGCCGCCTGCCAGATCGCCTTCCAGATGCGCTTGCTCGCCGCCGATCAAAACTTCTGCGCCTTCCAGGCGACCCAGATCAAGGTACGAGAGGATTTTGGTCAACTGCTCTTTGGACGCTTGCGCGCCCATCATGGTGTCAGTGTCTAGCGGGTTGCCTTGCACAATGGCGGCCACGCGCTTGAGCACGCGCTCCATGAATCGGTCGTAAATGGATTCCTGAATCAGCGCGCGGGACGGGCAGGTGCAAACTTCGCCTTGGTTGAATGCAAACAACACCATGCCTTCAATCGCTTTGTCCAGGAAGCTGTCATCTTTGTCCATGACATCAGCAAAGAAGATGTTGGGCGACTTGCCGCCCAGTTCCAGCGTGGCGGGAATCAGGTTGTTGGCAGCGGCCTGCGCAATTACGCGGCCAGTGCTGGTAGAGCCTGTGAACGCAATCTTGGCAATGCGTTTGCTGGTGGCCAGCGGCATGCCGGCTTCGCGGCCATAACCGTTCACGATGTTGAGCACGCCCGGTGGGAGCAGGTCGGCGATCAGCTCTGCCAACACCAGCAGGCTGATGGGGGTGGACTCGGCAGGCTTGAGCACCACGCAGTTGCCGGCGCCAATGGCGGGCGCCAGCTTCCAGGCCGCCATCAGAATGGGGAAGTTCCAGGGAATGATTTGCCCGACAACGCCCAAGGGTTCCTGAAAGTGGTAGGCCACGGTGTCGCCGTCCAGATCACTCAAGCCACCTTCCTGTGCTCGCACACAACCCGCAAAGTAGCGGAAGTGGTCCACGGCCAGGGGGATGTCGGCATTGATGGTTTCGCGAATCGGTTTGCCGTTGTCGATGGTCTCGGCGTAGGCCAGCATTTCGATATTGGCTTCGATACGGTCGGCGATCTTGTTCAAGATGTTGGCGCGCGCTGTGGGTGCGGTCCGGCCCCATGCGTCCGCTGCCGCGTGGGCAGCGTCGAGCGCCAGCTCAATGTCTTCAGCTCCTGAGCGGGCGGCTTGGGTGTAGGGCTTGCCATTGATGGGGGTGATGACATCAAAGTACTCGGCCTTGACCGGGGCCACAAATTTGCCGCCAATGAAGTTGTCGTATTTGGCTTTGAAAATCACTTTGGCGCCTGCGGTGCCGGGTGCTGCGTAAATCATGGGGTCTCCTCGAATGGGTTTTAGTGTCGATCTGCCTATGCGGGCCTTGTTGTGTATCAAGTCCCGTGCCAAGCACCAGGCGGTTTGCTATGTCGTTGATTCCAAACGACTTTAAAAATTGGCCTCCGTACTTTCCCTAGGCGGTCTCTGTGTTCCAAAACGTGACACCTGTTGCGTTGTGGAGCGTCCGATCAGCTCGGCAGGCTATGTCAAACACGTCCTATGGCCGAGGGGGCCGTAGCTGGGTACCATGTGCGCTAGAGACCTTGACAGCGTGCGCCTACAAAACAGGTCCAGGAGACAACGTGCAACCTTCTTTTCCCGAAGCCGCCTTGCGACAGGCGCGCCTGCAACTCATTGAGCATGGAGACTGTGCGAGTGAGGGGCTGGACGACCGACTGGTTCGCTCCTGGCAGCGCAGCTTGGCCGCGGGTTTAATGCCTACCGGGCGGCCCGTGGACACCCCGCATTCCAGTGGCAACGCGCTGCGTCAGACACTGGCCTCCAATCACGAGTTGTTGGCGCACTCCCGCCCTGTGATGGCCTATCTGTTCGAGCAGGTCCGCCATGCCCAAGGCATGGTCGTGTTGGCCGACCAAAATGGCACTTTGATTCACACCATGGGGCATGTCGATTTTCTGGGCAAGGCGGACCAAGTGGCGCTCAGTTGTGGCGCGTCCTGGCATGAGGGGCATCGTGGCACCAACGCCATTGGCACGGCGCTGGCAGAGGCGCATGGCGTGGCGATTCACGGGGCCGAGCATTTCTTTGAGCGCAACGGTTTTCTCACCTGCACGGCGGCGCCCATCATGTCGGCGCGCGGGGAGTTGTTAGGTATTCTGGATATTTCCGGAGACCAGCGGGGAGGGCACCCACACACGCTTGGCCTGGTCAACACTGCTGCCAACATGATCGAGAACCGCTTGGTCATTGCCAGTTGTCAGCGCGACATTCGACTGCACTTGCATCCGCAACTGGAAGGTATTGGCACGGTGGCCGAAGGCATTGTTGCGCTGTCGGGCGATGGTTGGCTGCTGGGCGCCAACCGCAGTGCCCTGGCGATGCTGCAGGTGAGGGCCGGCGACCTCAATGCCCTGCCCCTAAGTCGCTTGGTGGATGTGGCACTCGATGAGTTGTTGGCGCGTCACCGGCGGCGTCCGGGCCAACCCACGCAGATTCGGCTGCGCGATGGCCGCGTTTTGTTTGCACAGGTTCATGCTAATTCGTGGACGCTGTCGGTCACCTCGGCTCAGACAGCTGTAAGGCCAACTGGTGATGCCGATGCCTTGTGCAAATTGGACACCGGTGACCGTTTGTGGCGCGTTGCCGCTGACAAGGTTAGGCGGGTGCTGGACAAGCCCATTCCTATCTTGATTCAGGGAGAGTCCGGGGTGGGGAAGGAGCTGTTTGCCCGCGCAGCGCATGAGACAGGGCCGCGCCGTGGCAAGCCCTTTGTAGCTATCAATTGCGCCGCGTTGCCCGAGCATTTAATTGAGGCTGAGCTGTTTGGCTATGCGCCGGGGGCGTTCACCGGCGCACTGCGCGAAGGCAGTTTGGGCAGGCTGCGCGAGGCCGACGGTGGGACCTTGTTTTTGGATGAAATTGGCGACATGCCCTTGCCCATGCAAAC
>JBBKVN010000346.1:0-4268 GCA_037968455.1 Rhodoferax sp. | reverse complement strand
TTGGGCATTCCCATCCTCTACGTCAGCCATTCCATTGATGAGGTCGCCAGATTGGCCGACCACTTGGTGTTGCTGGACGCCGGCCGGGTCACTGCTAGCGGGCCCACGGACGAGGTGTTGACCCGGCTGGATTGCACACTAGCCCACGGCGACACGGCCGGCGCGGTGGTGACGGTTCAAGTCGTCAGCCATGACCCAGGCGACCACTTGACGACCACCCGGTTCTCAGGTGGTCAGTTGACGATTCCGATGCAAAAAACGGCCATTGGTCAGCAGCTGCGCATTCGCGTGCAGGCGCGTGACGTGAGCCTGACGCTCAGCGAGCAAACCGGCACAAGCATCTTGAACCGAATCAAGGCCACCGTCATGGCGCTGTCGCCTGACAGTCCCGGCCAGACCATGGTGGCCTTGGATGCAGGCGGCGTTACCCTGCTCGCGCGGGTGACCCTGCGTTCCGCCCGACTGCTTGATCTCTCACCAGGAAAAACCGTATTCGCGCAAATCAAAGGCGTTGCCATTTTGGGGTGACAGAACTGGGTCTTGATCGATCCGGCTGATTGTCAATTACCGCGAACGCATAATGTTTGAACACTGGTCGAGCGCAAACCGTCCAATTCATCAATACTTTTCAGCAGAAAGTGCCACATGAACACCATTGAACGCAATAACGTCCATATCCAAGGCAACAGCGGCCCAGTCCTCCTATACGCACATGGCTTCGGGTGCAATCAAACCATGTGGAACCGCATCACACCGGCCTTCGCGGGCACCCACAAGCAGGTGTTGTTTGACTACGTGGGTTCTGGGAAATCAGACCTCGCGTCGTTTAACCCGGAGCGCTACGCAAGCCTGCAGGGTTACGCACAAGACATCCTGGACATTTGCGATGCACTTGACCTGCGCAGTGGCGTCACGTTCGTGGGGCATTCGGTGAGTTGCAGCATTGGCTTGCTGGCCTCTATTGCGCGGCCTGAGTTGTTTGAGCGTTTGGTGTTGATTGGCCCCTCCCCCTGCTTCCTCAATGACCCGCCCGACTATGCCGGCGGGTTCGAGCGCGAAGATCTGGAAGGGTTGCTGTCGCTCATGGAGCAAAACTACATTGGCTGGGCCAACTACCTCGCGCCCGTTGTTTCCGGTGCACCGGGTGAAAGCCCGTTGACTGGCGAGCTGTCGGAAAGTTTCTGCTCCACTGACCCGGTCGTCGCGAGAATATTTGCACAGGCTACCTTCTTCTCTGACAACCGATCGGATTTGAAGCACGTATCGCGCCCTTGTTTGATCGTCCAGCACCAAATCGACGCCTTGGCGCCTCTCGGCGTCGGCGATTATTTGCACGAACACCTGAAGGGCAGCACCCTCAAAGTCATTGAGGCGACGGGCCACTGCGCGCACATGAGTCACCCGTCGCTGGTGATTGACGCCATGAAACGCTACTTCGCTGACCAAGGCGCCTAGAAGGCGGAGCGGAAAGCGCACTTGGAACTTTTGGACCAAATTCCCTGCCCGGTGCTCGCCACCGATGGTGCAGGACGCATACTTTCTGCCAACAACGAGCTACTGCGCCTGATCGGCGGCACCGTCAATGAGTGGCGCGAAAAAACACTGGACAATTTATTGCCGCCGGCCAGCCGTATCTTTCTGCAAACCCATGTGTGGCCGATGCTGCTGACGCAGGGTTCCATACAAGAGATCCAATTGCAACTCCTGGAGGCGAATGGGCAAAGGGTTCCCATCCTCGTCAACGGAAAAAAGGGGGTGTTGGACGGCTCTGAATGCTATTACTGGGTGTTTTTCGTCTCTCTTGAGCGCAGCCGGTTCGAAGGCGAACTGCTCAAAGCACGAAACTTTGCCCAAGCCTCTTCTCAGGCGCTGGCCAAAAGCGAGCGCTTCATTAAGACCGTGACAGACGGCCTGCCTTTAATGATTGCGTACTGGGACAAAGACCTAATTTGCCGGTTTGCCAACAAGCCTTATCAAACCTTGTTTGCAAATACGCCCAACTCGGTCTTGGGATCCACCATGGTTGAACTGCTGGGGCAGTCCCTGGCGACCCTGAATCAACCCCACATTGACCGGGTTTTGCAGGGCAATCCGGAGCAGTTTGAACGAAGGGTGGAGCGACCCGATGGTACTCAAGCTTGCTTCTTAACGACTTACCTTCCTGATATGGATGCGAAATCGGTAGTGACCGGATTTTTCGTGCTGATTAGTGACGTTACCCAATTGAAAAAGGCCGAGGTCGAACTGAAGTTGGCGGCCAGCGTCTTCGACAGCATCAGTGAAGGCATCATGATTATTGATGCGAATGAAACCGTTTTGTCAGTCAACGCGGCGTTCACGGATATCACCGGCTATGCGGCCAAGGAGATGATGGGGCGCGTCCCCAGAGTTCTCAATGCCATTCACCACCAGCCGTCCGGCTTTGAAGAGATGCGAGCGGCGCTTGAATCCACAGGCCACTGGGAAGGGGAAGTCTGGGATCGCCGAAAGGATGGCGACAACTTCATGGCGTGGCAGAGCATCACGATGATTCGCGGAACCGACGGCAAGGCGGCGCGGTTTGTATTGGTGTGCAGCGACATCACGGCGAGGTGGAAGTCGAATGAACGCACGAAACATCTGGCGCTTCACGACCAACTGACGGGGCTCCCGAACCGCCACCTTTTATTGGAGCGACTCGATCAATCCATGGCACGAGCGCAAAGGGAGGGACGAAATCTCGCGCTATTTTTTGTCGATCTTGACGGATTCAAATCAATCAATGACCAATGGGGACACGCGGCGGGAGATGAAGTATTGAAATTTGTGGCCAACACCCTTCTAGACATTCTGCGAACCACTGACACGGTCGCCCGCCTGGGTGGCGATGAGTTTGTTTTGCTGATCGACAATCCGGAAAACCGCGAGGAAGTGGCTCATTTGGCTGACCGAGTGATTGCGGCCATCAAACTCCCGCCAAGCCTCCAGCAAACCGATGCCCGCATCAGCGCCTCCATTGGCGTTTCCATGCTTGGCGTTCACGCGGACAGTGTGGACCGCTTAATGAAGAACGCAGACTCCGCCATGTATGCCGCCAAATCGGCAGGCAAAAACAGATTCCTGTTCTTCACCCCTGCCATGCAATCGGATCACTGAGAGCGGGACAAGACCCCTATATCATTGATCCGCTATTGATTACTTCTCAGCGTTCGGGAAGAACAACTGCTCACCGCCGATTTTGTAGCTGGCGATCACGGCCTGGCCCTTGGCAGAAACCACCCAGTCAATGAACTTTTGACCGTCAACGGCCTTCACATGCGGGTGCCTCGCGGGGTTAACCAGCATCACGCCGTATTGGTTGAATAGGCGTTTATCCCCTTCCACCAACACCGCCAAATCACCCCGATTTTTGAAGTTCAACCAGGTGCCCCGATCAGTCAGCGCATAGGCACCCGTACTGGAAGCGATGTTCAGCGCCGGGCCCATGCCGCAGCCGCATTCTTTGTAGCCCGCGCCTTTGGCGTCCGGCACGGCGGCCATTTTCCAGAAACGTAACTCGGCGGCATGGGTGCCGCTCTTGTCACCGCGCGAAATGAAGGCGTTATTGGCGGCGGCAACTTTTTTCAGGGCTTCCACAATGTCGTTGCCCTTGGTCTTGGCAGGGTCAGATGCCGGACCGACCAGCACAAAGTCGTTGTACATCACGGGAAAGCGCTTCACAGCAAACCCGTCTGCCACAATTTTTTCTTCGGCCACCTGGTCGTGCACAAACAGCACATCGGCATCTCCTCGGCGCCCCATGTCCAGGGCCTGCCCGGTGCCCAAGGCCACCACTTTCACATCCAGCCCTTGGGCCTTCTTGAATTCAGGTAGCAGGTAGCCAAAGAGGCCCGACTGCTCGGTTGAGGTCGTTGAAGCCACCACAATTTGCTGTGCATTGACGCTTGAATACGCTATAAAAATAGTAGCTGCTACCGCATACTGCACAAGCGAAAGAGGCCTAAAAGGCTTAAATTTTTTCATTAGCAACTTTTGGGTCACGCGGTTTCTCCTTTGACAAATGAATGGGCTTCGGGATATTGCGTTTGCAGCAAGGGGCCGCTAAAGAAATCGTTCACGGGCAGGTCAGCCAATACCCGACCCTGCTCCAGGTAAATCACCCGGCTGGCCAGGCGCTTGACTTGTCCGAGGTTGTGGCTGGCGAACACCAGGGTCATCGCCGTGGACTGATCGGCAAATGCCTCAATCAACGCCTCCACATCCCGCTTGGCATGGGGGTCCAGGCTGGC
>JBBKVN010000345.1:0-3221 GCA_037968455.1 Rhodoferax sp. | reverse complement strand
GCGAAGTCCTTGTCAGCGGAAATGGAGTAACAGTGCTTGCAGGTCAGGTTGCAGCGGCGAATCAGGTTCCAGATCACCACCGGTCCGGGCGGGTTGCGCTTGGGGCCCAGAGGCGTGGGGTGTGCGATTTCTCGCATGTATTGGCTAATTCGAAACATGGGGTATCCCTTCTCAGATGTCAGATGATTTGCGGGCGGCCAGACGCAGACCGGTTTTTTTCAGAATGCGCGTGCTGTACAAAATGGTATGAGCCCGGGCCTGCGTGCCCAGGTGAGCGGCGATTTGCGCAACCTGCAGCTCCACCTCTTCACGCGTCTTGCCATGCACCATGGCGAAAAGGTTATAGGGCCACTGTGGCAAGCGGCGAGGCCGCCGGTAACAGTGGCTGACGAATTCGAACTGGCCCACGGCCGCGCCCAGTTCGTCCACCCTTTCATCGGGTACGTCCCACACCGACATGCCGTTGGCACGGTAGCCAATGGCGTAGTGGTTGGGCACCACGCCTACGCGGCGGATCAGGCCTGAGTCCAGCATGGCTTGCAGTCGCGCCATCACCTGCCCGGGCTCAATGCCCAGCGTCTCGGCAATGGCGTGGTAGGGGCGCGCGACCAGTGGCAAGCCGCCCTGGGTGGCCACAATGAGGGCGCGGTCTGTCGCGTCCAAAGTGGGAGGCAATAGTGTGTTCACGCTTTGAGCCTCAGTTCAACAAAGTATTCTTTGGACTTGGGAAAGTTGTACACCGCACAGCCCGTGTCCTGTTCGATCTGCTGAATGACCGTGTCAATTTCGGCCGGGTCTTCGGTGGCCAATACAAACCACATGTTGAGCTCGTGATCACGTTCGTAGTTGTGCGCCACCTGCGGCAAGGCGTTGACCTGCCGACTGACCTGTTCATACCTCTCAGGTTCGGCGTGCAGGGCGGCCAGCGTGAACGCGCCGCCCATGCGTTCGATTTGGTACAGCGGCCCAATGCGGGTCACCGTGCCCTCGGCCAGCAGGCGCGACAGGCGGGTGATCAGCTCGTCCTCCTCTAGGCCGAGTTGTCGTGCGGCTTCCAGATAGGGGCGCTCGCATAGACCCAGCCCGCCGTGCAGGTGGTTGATGATGTCGCGGTCAGTTTGGTCCATAAGCAGGCTCCGAATCCAAAGAGGGGACAGGGCCGGTCACATACTGGGCGCCCCGCTGCTTGAAGCGTTTGCCGCTGAACAAGACCTCAAAGGGGTAAGCCGCCAAACCACAGTTCTGGGTCAGGGTCGTCAGGCGTTGCCCGACCTCATCGCGGTCTTTGCCATGCAGCATGCAAAACAGGTTGTAAGGCCAGTGCGGCAGCACCCTTGGGCGGCGGTAGCACAGGCTCACCGCGCCGGAGTTGGCCATGGCCCGGCCGACTTCGCTCACCTGCGCTTCGGGCACGTTCCAGACCACCATGGCGTTGGCGGTGTAGCCCAGTTCATGGTGGCGAACCACCACGCCAAACCGGCTGATGACCCCCGCGTCCGTCCAATTGATGAGCTGCTGTAGCGCCTGCGTTTCATCCCAACCCAGTTCTGAGAACGGGCGCTCGGTGAGGGGAATTCCTTGCTGCAGCCGGGCCAGCAACTGCTGCTGCGGGACGGACAAATTTATCGGGGGCACATGGGTGGATTGCGTTACACGCGGCGCATGGCTTTGGCTCATGCAAAAACCCAGATCAATGTGAAACTGCTCCAGCAGGGGCAGCACCAGCACCGGTCCGCAGGCGCACTGCGCTTCAATCGCCTGAAAGGTCGCTTGCAGCTCAGCGGCTGATGACGCGGTGGCTACAAACCAGAGGTTGAAGCGGTGCTCGCGCTGGTAGTTGTGGTTCACCGCCGCCAGATCACTCACCTGTGCGGCGACCTCTTCCAGGCGTTCGGCAGGAACCGCCAGCGCAGCGAGGGCGCTGACGCCAATCACGTTGGGGCGAAACACCGCGCCGATGCGGCTCACCACACCTTGCTCACGCAGAAACTGAAATTGTTCAATGACGGCCGCCTCACTCACCTCCAGTTGGCGGGCCAGCTCCACGAACGGGCGTGGCACCAGCGGAAAATCACGCTGGTAGTTGTTCAGCAGGCGAAACGCCAGTGAACTGGGGGGGGCGTCCACCCGGGGCGCTGCCCAAGTTGCGGTGCTGGCCATGCTCAGAACCCCAGGCGCGAGGCGCGGCTGGTGAAGAAGATGCCGCTGGGGGCTTGTGCGGGCAACACCGTGCGTTGCGAGAAGTCTTGCGTGTTGTAAACCACCACGCGGTTGTCGTCGCGGGCGGAAATCCAGACGGACTCGCCCCGGGGTGTGAACTCCATGTGCAGCACGGTCTTGCCGGGGGCCAGTTGCTTGACCACGGACCGGCTCTCGACATCAATCACGTCCACGTTGCTGTTGTCGGGAAAGGCGAAGTTGACCCAAATTTGGCGGCCATCAGGGCGGGCCATGACAAACACGGGTTGCCCGGCTACGGGGATGCGACCCGCCAGTTGCCAGGTCTCCAGGTCCAGCAGCAAGACCTCGTTGCGACCAATGGCGGGCAGGTACGCGTATTTGCCGGCAATGGCCCAGCCGCGCAGATGCGGCATCTTGAACACGGGCAGTTTTTCTTCGCCCTTGCCGTAGCCGCTCAGCACACGGCGTGCCCCTTTTTCAGGGTGCCAGAGGTCGACTTGCGCCATGCCGTCTTCACCGAAGAGGCCGGCCAGGTAGTAGCGGCCATCGGGGGTGATCAGGGCGTCGTAGGGCGCACGGCCAATGTCTTTGAATTTTTGGATGACGGGGGACTTTGGTTGGCTGAAGTCGCCGATCCAGATCTCGTCGGCGTCAAACAGGCTCCACACAAAGCGGTTGCCAGGCGCATCGGCCAAACCGACCACTTTGGAGCGCTTGCCTTCCGTGCCGTAGGTGGCAGGCACATCAGCCACCAGCTCCAGCGTGTCAGATGAAAACACCTTGACGCCGCCGGGCGTGTAGTTTTGCGCCGCCAGCAGTTTGCCGTCCTGAGAGATGGAGCCACCAATGCTGTTGCCTGCCTGAATGATGCGCTTCTCAATAATGCCCTTGAGCAAGTCGACTTTGGTCAAGCCACCGTCGCGCCCAAACACAAAGGCGTAGCGCCCGTCACGGGAGTACACCAAGGAGGCGTGGGACAAGTCGCCCAGACCCTCGACCCGCGACAACGCCGCTTGAGCGGTGCTGTCGACGATCTGCAC
>JBBKVN010000344.1:0-4265 GCA_037968455.1 Rhodoferax sp. | reverse complement strand
GGCAAGTTCAGCCGGGCGACGGCTTCATTGCCTGGCCGGGTGCGGCGACCGATGCGCGCCAGCATGTGGCGGATGCCTTGGCGCTTGGCGCGGTTGCCTGCCTTGTGGAGCATGAGGGTGTGGCGGGCTTCGCTTTTGAGGACGAAAGAGTGGCAAGCTATGCCCAGCTCAAAGCGGCCAGTGGCCCCATCGCCGCAGACTATTTTGGGCAACCGTCACATCAACTCAAAGTGTTGGCCGTGACCGGCACCAACGGCAAAACGTCCGTGGCCTGGTGGTTGGCGCAATCGCTATCCAATTTGAAGCAGTCTACGCATATCCCATGCGGGATAGTGGGTACTTTGGGTATTGGTCGTCCGCCACTGTCAGGTCGCTCGACTATCGACTCGCAGGGAGGCGAACCCTTGCTATTGAGTACCGGCATGACAACGCCCGACCCCGTGTTGCTACAGCACCATTTCAGCCAATTCTTGCAAGATGGGGTGCAGGCGTGTGCGATTGAGGCATCTTCCATCGGCATTGAAGAGCGCCGACTGGACGGCACCCGCATTCACACGGCGGTATTCACCAACTTCACGCAGGACCACCTAGATTACCACGGCACCATGGCCGCCTACTGGCAGGCCAAGGCCCAACTCTTCGCTTGGCCTGGTTTGCAGGCGGCCGTGATCAATATTGACGACGTTCAGGGCGCTGAATTGGCGGCGGCCTTGGTGGGCAAGCTGCCATCGATCTGGACCACGTCCTGTACCAGCCCCGCGCGCGTGCAGGCGCGTGACATCAGCTATGACGCCCAAGGCCTGCGTTTTACTTTGGTGGAGACGTTGGCAAACGGCGCTGAAGAAAGCCACTCCCTGCAGACGCGCCTCATTGGCACCTATAACCTGGCCAATTTGCTGGGTGTGATCGGTGCGATGCGGACGTTGGGTGTGCCGCTGGCCGCTGCGGCCGAAGTCTGCGTGGACTTGACACCGGTTCCCGGCCGCATGGAGTGCGTGGGTGGCGTCAACCAACCGCTGGCGGCGGTGGACTACGCCCACACACCTGACGCAGTGGGAAAAGCGCTGGAGGCACTTCGCCCACTCGCGCTGCAACGCGGTGGCCGGTTGTGGTGTGTGCTGGGTTGTGGTGGCAACCGCGACGCCAGCAAGCGCCCTTTGATGGGCGCCATGGCGGGTCGTCACGCAGACCATGTGGTGGTCACCAGCGACAACCCCCGCAATGAAAAGCCAGAGGCCATCATCAGCCAGATTTTGCTGGGCTTGAGCGGCCACCATGCCCTCACTGTTTTGCCAGACCGCGCTGAGGCCATAGCCCATGCGGTCCACCAAGCGGCTCCTGAGGATGTGCTCTTGATTGCCGGCAAAGGTCACGAAGATTACCAAGAGGTGGCTGGAACGAGACTGCCGTTTTCTGACCTGACTCAGGTACGGCAAGCGTTGGCGGTCTGGAGCGCGCCTCAGATTAAGGCGGAGTCACGCCATGCATGACATGATGAATCTGCAACAAGTGATGGACTGGCTGGGAGGCGCCCGCTTGGTGGCCCACGGCACAGATGCCTCCACCGTGACGATCCGGCGGGTGCACACCGACACCCGGACCATTGAGCCGGGAGATCTCTTCGTCGCTTTGCGCGGTGAACGCTTTGATGCCAACGACTTTCTGGCCGAGGCCAAGGCCCGCGGCGCGGTGGCTGCCTTGTGCCAGGGCGAGGCCGATTCGTCGCTGCTTGATGCCGCGTTGCCGGGCCTGGTGGTGACGGATGCCAAGGTGGCGTTGGGCACGTTGGCCACGCAGTGGCGGGCGCAGTTCACCTTACCGCTGATCGCCGTGACCGGCAGCAACGGCAAGACCACGGTTACCCAGATGATTTCGGCCATATTAAAGGCCTTCAAACCTGAGGCCAGTTTGGCGACGCAGGGCAATTTGAACAACGACATTGGCGTTCCCTTGACCGTGCTTCGCCTGCGCGCTCACCATGAAATCGCCGTGATTGAACTGGGCATGAACCATCCCGGCGAAATCGCCACTTTGGCCGCTATCGCCCAACCCACCGTGGCTTTGGTCAACAACGCGCAGCGCGAGCACTTGGAGTTCATGGAGACCGTTGAAGCCGTGGCACAGGAGAACGGCGCCGTGATCGATGCGTTGGGCACCACCGGCCACGCGGTGTTTCCTGCCGACGAGGCCTATACCCCGCTTTGGGCCGCCAAAGCTGGCGCCCGCCCTGTGAGTTCGTTTGGTGCGGCAGCCCCGGCCAGTGTTTACGCCACCTATGCCCATTGGGCGGGTGATGCCTGGCAAGTCACCATAGAAACACCTGCTGGCGAGGCACGCTATGGCTTGCACATTGCCGGATTGCACAACGTCAGAAATTCACTCGCGGCCACGGCCTGTTCGTTGGCGGCGGGCGTGCCCATTGCTTGCGTTCAGCAAGGCCTGTCGGATTTCGAACCCGTCAAAGGCCGCTCACGCGCCGTGGTACTCAAAAGTGGCCCGCGCGACATCACGTTGGTTGATGACACCTACAACGCCAATCCGGACTCGGTGGCTGCCGCCATTGATGTATTGGCGGGTTTGCCCGGCCCTCGCCTGTTGGTGTTGGGTGACATGGGTGAGGTGGGTGATCAAGGTCCACAGTTTCATGCCGAAGCCGGGGCACTTGCCCAACAGCGCGGCATTGATGCGCTTTTTGCGTTGGGTGAGCTGTCCATCGCTGCCGTTGCGCCCTTTGGCGCTGCGGCACGCCATTTTGAATCCATGGAGTCGCTGCAAGCCGCGGTGATTGCCGAGTTGCCCACCACCGCCAGCGTGTTGGTCAAAGGCTCGCGCTTCATGAAGATGGAGCGGGTCGTTGCGGCCGTGAGTGCCCATCTGCCAACTGACAAGGAAATCACGCGTATGTCCGTCCCATCAACCGCCAGGAGCACGCCATGCTGCTGAGTCTGGCGCAATGGTTGCAATCCATCAATGCCGAGTTCGGCTTCATGCGGGTGTTCCAGTACCAGACCTTTCGCGCACTCATGGCCGCCCTGACGGCCCTGTTGATGGGGTTGATTGCCGGGCCGTTTGTGATCCGACGTCTGGCAGAACTCAAAATTGGCCAACCCGTGCGCGGCTACGGCATGGAGTCCCATTTGAGCAAAAGCGGCACCCCCACCATGGGCGGCGTGCTGATTCTGCTTTGCATCGCGATTTCCACACTCTTGTGGGTTGACCTGAGCAACCGCTTTGTCTGGATCGTTTTGCTGGTGACCTTGGGTTTTGGCGCGATTGGTTGGGTCGATGACTGGCGCAAAGTGGTGCATAAAGACCCCGAGGGTATGCGCTCGCGGGAAAAATACCTCTGGCAATCAGTGATCGGTCTGGTGGCCGCTTTGTATTTGGCATTCAGCATTTCCGAGAGTTCGAATGGACGCGTGCTGGAGTTGTTTTTGGCTTGGATTCAGTCTGGCTTCGACATGACGCTGCCGTCAAAAGCCGGGCTATTGGTGCCATTTTTCAAGGAGATCAGCTACCCCCTGGGCGTGTTGGGCTTCGTGATTTTGACTTACCTGGTCATTGTGGGTTCGAGCAATGCGGTGAACCTGACTGACGGCTTGGACGGCCTTGCCATCATGCCGGTGGTCTTGGTCGGGGCGGCCCTTGGACTGTTTGCCTATGTGACAGGCAGTGCTGTGTTTTCCCGGTACTTGTTTCTGCCCCACATTCCGGGGGCGGGGGAGTTGTTGATCTTCTGCTCTGCCATGGCGGGTGCCGGGCTGGCGTTTTTGTGGTTCAACACCCACCCGGCCCAGGTTTTCATGGGCGACGTGGGTGCGCTGGCACTGGGCGGAGCCCTGGGTACGGTCGCCGTCATCGTGCGCCAAGAGATTGTGCTGGCCATCATGGGCGGTATTTTTGTCGTCGAAGCACTGTCCGTGATGTTGCAGGTCAGCTGGTTCAAGTTCACCAAAAAGCGCTATGGGCAAGGCCGGCGCTTGCTCAAGATGGCGCCATTGCATCACCACTTTGAGAAAAGTGGCTGGAAAGAAACTCAGGTCGTGGTCCGGTTTTGGATCATCACCATTCTCTTGTGCCTGGTGGGGTTGTCCACCTTGAAGCTGAGGTAAGCCGGGCATGAACCGTCTTCAAGATCAACACGTTCTCATTCTGGGCTTGGGTGCGTCCGGCCTGGCGATGGCGCGTTGGTGCGCGCGCTCGGGCGCGCGGGTGACTGTGGCTGATACGCGGGAAGCGCCCCCTCAGTTGGCCGCCCTGCAACG
>JBBKVN010000343.1:0-3592 GCA_037968455.1 Rhodoferax sp. | reverse complement strand
CGCCTCACCGGGGCCGCGTTAGCTAAGACAGCGTACTGTGCGGCGGTCAGTGGTCGCAATGTGCCAGTCTTAGCTGCAGCTGCAGCGTCCGCAATTGCTCCCGTGATGCTCAACTCTTTCAGCGACTGCAAGACATCTGCGGGAGTTGGGCGGTTTGGTTTCATATTTCAAGTCTAGCGCCCGGTCGCAAATTTGTATGCAGGTTCTGGCCGTGTCTTTCTGAGTAGCAATATGCAGTCTTTTGGGCCGCAGCCGCGAGGATTGCAGGCACTGTCGCTGCGCTTCCGGGTTGGGGCCTACCAAGGAATTCCCGCGTGGTGGTTAACAGGGCTGGCACACGCACTTCAGTCCTCGGCTAACCGGGACTTCACCGGCGCCGACCGACATATTGCAGCGCGGTCCCGGCAGGCCTGTCCCGACCTTGCGGGAGTAGATGTTTTTACGACTCTTGACCTCTAGGTAGAGGTTTTGTTAGTTTTGTAGACGTTTTTCAACTTCCAACGTCGGTCGGCTCTGGCAGGCATGTCCCGACCAGCTCCGGACGTTCGAATTTCTTCTTCAAAGCGGTCGTTCAAGCGCCAAGAGTTGGCCCACGGCCCGTGGAATCGGGTCAACTGCAACGTCAGATACTCGCCGCAGCGACCTGTAGCCCTGCAGAGAATTGGCATCCTTGATGCTGTTCACTTGCATTCTTCCAAGCGAAGCCGTCAATCTATGACTTGACGGCTGGCGTGACGATTGAGGTCGGCGAGCACGCGACTAGGAGTCTGGGCGGCAGAGGATTTTCAGATTGTCCACAAAGCGGTTGACTGGAATCCTTGCTTCGGTTTTTGACTGCGCGGCTCAGACACGGGCCTGATACGTTCTGTTGAGTCGCCCGCGGTGGCTATTTGGCCCCCGTTTTTCCCTCATGCTGTCTGCATTGCCCCCATTCTTCGCAGATTGAGCGCCATGCAGACGAGTTTGAACTCAGCCTTTGCCTTTTCTATCCCGCGCATGCTGAATTGCCTGAACCCCAAGACGTTCTTGATCCAGCCGTTGGGTGGCTCTGCAATCCATTTGCGTTTTCGGTAGTCACTCTTTCCTCGTTCTGTTTCGAACTTGGCAGCCATCGCCACCGTGTGGGGGTAGCGCTGCGCATCCCTGGGCTTGGCCAGTACCTTGCCCTCGCGTCCCAGCGCAATGACCAGTTCGGTTTCTGGCAGCTGCTTGGCCAGCTTGGCCATCTCTTCTTCACTGCGGTATCCCGCATCGGCCAGGACCAGCCTGGGATCTGCCTTGGTGTTGGCCGTCACCGCCTCCAGCACGGGCACGAGTTGATGCACGTCGGAGCTGGTGTTGACCACTTCCGCGGCCACGATGATGTGTGCCGTCTCGTCCACTGCGGTTTGCGCGTTATAGCTGTAGTCAAACCCTCCACCGGCACGCTTCATGATGCGTGACTCGGGATCCGTGAAGCTGTCCTGTGCCTTCGCAGGCGGCACGCCGAAGTCGCGTTGGTAGGGCTTGCCTCCTTTGGGCTTGCCATTCTTGTCTTTGGGTTTGCGTTCGTCATCTGGAGTGCGCCCGCGCTGTGCATCGCTTTGGCGTTGACGCTCTTCCAATCGGGCCTTGGCGGCCTCAATCGCAACCAGTCGGACCTGCCTGCGCTGCAGCTCTGCTGGGATGTCCAAGTCAGGCTCGTCCTTCTCGGCTTCGTCCGTGTTGCTGGCCTTCTTCAGCAGGGCGGCTATCTGTGCCTTGAGTTCAACCTCGGTGGTTTGCATGCGCCCATAGCTCATGGCCTTGTGGCGGCTGGCATTAGCCTTGATCTTGGTGCCATCCACCGCAATGGTGCCTAGCTTGACCAGTCCCATCTCGCGTGCCAGGCGTACCACCTGGACAAAGAGCTCAGTGAACTCGACCAGGTGCAGGGCCCGAAAGTCGCGGATCGTGCGGTTAGCCGGGAAGTTATCAGCCGCCAGCACCCGAAAGGCCACGTCTTCATGCAGCTTCCTGGCGATCTTGCGTGAACTGAAGACGCCGGTGGCATAGGCGTACACAAGTACCTTGACCATCATGGCCGGGTGAAAGGGCTGGTTACGCGAGCCCCCGCCGGCGTAGCGGACATGGAATGCACGCAGGTCCAAACGGTCCACTGTGTCGTTGATGAAGTAGGCCAGGTGGCCTTGGGGCAACCACTCCTGCAACGCACAGGGCATGAGGTGTTGCTGGTCGGGCTGGTAAGGAACATAGCTGGTGCTCATCCCTCCATTCTGCGCATCCTCACCCATTGCGCATCAGGGGTTTCCCTTCTTCTGCCGCCCAGACTCCTAGGCTTCAATTCAGTCGGCTCGCGACGAAAGAGCGGCGGATAGTCCAGCACGATGTCGTCGTCATCGACCTGCAACTGCACCTGGAAGCCACTTCCGTCCAGACTCTCGAAGAGATAGAGCCGCTCTTGCAGTCGCGAGTAGGCCTGAGGCTTGGCTTCAACCGTCAACTCGGGAGCGGACACCCAAGCCATGCGAAACTCGCGCCGCTCTCCAACGCGAAGTTGGCTGCGCCAGATAGGAAAGCTGTTGGTCAAAGGTGTCGGCCAGATGTCAATATCAATACAGCCAGCCAAACTTGCTAGGGGTTGGCCTTCGTTGGTTTGCCAGCTTCCTTCACCGTCAGACCGAAGTCCAAGCTGTCGTGCTTGCGACCCCTGGCGCACGTTCAGGTCAGCCCATCGAAGGCGGCCGAGGTGGTCCCACTTGAGAACGTAGGCCAACCGGAAAGGTACGCCCCTTTCGTTGCAAGCCAGAAGGACGCTGTCTGCGGTGTTGTTACTCAGAATGACATGTTCAAGCCCAATATGCTCGAAGCCAGGGCTCCAAGTTGGGGACCAGCAAACAGCGCGACATTCAGGACTGAGCATATGGGTCGACGATTGTGTTGATGACCCTTCAACTTCTTGAGCAGCTCAAATTGCTTGACAAACTGACAATCGAATTCGTCTGCAGGTGGCTTGCAGCTATTTTGGTGCTCTCCCGCCGCTGAGTCAATCGTAAATCGATTGCCCATCAGCACAACTCGACCACAAGCAGGCATTGAGACCATTCAACTAACTGCGTCGGTTTGCATTCGGGCAACGTCGAGCTTGAAGAGGATTGATGCCTGCAAAAGTAGCTGAGGTCCAGTCTAAATGGCATTCCGGGACGCAAGCATGGACGCCTGCGGAGTTCACTTTCTGGGCAACTGTCGATTTCAAAAGACACCTTACATCGCTGGCGCCGGCTCCGAAGTTGGAATAGAAGGCGTTTCATGCACTTATTAGCTGCAAGTCATGCGTCTTCCGCCAGTCGGTGGAAAGTCCTATCTTCCATCTGGCTCCATATTGGGAGCCGCATCAAAGGTGGAACACAATGAAAGTCACGAAAGAATCTCAACCTGCACCCCAAGGCTCCGTACCCGCCCCGGTGAACGGGGTGATGGCCAGTTTGGCGCTTGGCATGCTGCTGCCCTCTCTGGGCACCAGTATCGCCAACGTCGCATTGCCGACGTTCGCACAAGCGTTCTCGGCCTCATTTCAGCAGGTGCAGTGGGTGGTCCTGGCCTATCTGCTTGC
>JBBKVN010000342.1:0-3244 GCA_037968455.1 Rhodoferax sp. | reverse complement strand
CGCAAGGCCGACGGCGGCGCCCTGATTGTGTATGACGCAGCCACCTTCAAAGAACTCAAACGTATTCCCATGGACAAGCCGGTGGGAAAGTACAACCTCCACAACAAAATCAGCCGCTCTGAGGGCACTTCGCACTAAGCTTGGGGGATGCTCCGTTCGCCCCCATTTGAGACCTCCCGATTTGACGCAGTAGACGCCTTGCGTGGCGTGGCCATGCTGTGGATGACGGTTTATCACCTGAGCTTCGACCTGAATCAGTTTGGCTACATCCAGCAAAATTTTTACCATGACCCGGTCTGGACAGGGCAACGCACGCTGATCGTGAGTTTGTTTCTGGCTTGTGCCGGCATGGGGCAAGCGCTGGCGGTTGCGGCCGGGCAAAGCTGGGCGCGGTTCTGGCGGCGTTGGGCACAGGTGGCGGCTTGTGCGCTGTTGGTGACCGTGGGTTCGTGGTTGATGTACCCGCAGAGCTTCATCTACTTTGGCGTTTTGCACGGGCTGGCGGTCATGTTGCTGGTTGCGCGTTTGACAGTCGCTTGGGGGCGTTGGTTATGGCCGGCGGGCGCGGGGTTGATTGCTATTTACTTCATAGCGCCTCCCGTTTTGCCTATGCTGGCTGGCGGCCAAATTGTTGAGTTATTGAACTCCCCCGTGTTGAACTGGCTGGGCCTGATTACAGTCAAACCGGTGACCGAAGACTATGTGCCCTTGCTGCCCTGGATGGGGGTGATGTGGTGGGGGGTGGCCGCGGGACGCTGGCTGGGGGCTGGTTTGAGGGCCGGGCGTTTCACCGGTCGCCTGCCGCTTGTGTTTGAACCCTTGGTCCGGTTGGGGCGCTGGAGTTTGAGTTACTACATGCTGCACCAACCGGTGATGATTGGCGTCTTGATGCTGGTGGGCTGGCTGGTGCCGCGCGTGAACTGAGGCCCGAAGTGCCAAAAAAAAGCGGCCGAAGCCGCTTTTTTTTTGATGCTCTTGGTCGATTACTCGATCTTGGCCTTGGCGCGCAGATCTTCCTGGAATTTGATCAGTTTTTGCTGGGTCAATTGCTCAGAAATTTGGGGCTTCACGTCTTCCAACTTGGGCAACTGGGCTTCGCGAACATCGTCCAGACGGATGATGTGGTAACCAAACTGGGTTTTAACAGGAGTTTCTGTCATCTTGCCTTTGCTCAGGCTGAGCAAAGCTTCGGCAAATTCGGCCACGTAGTTGTTGGCAGCGGCCCAATCCAGATCACCACCGTTGGCGCCGGAGCCTGGGTCTTTGCTGGATTTTTTGGCGATGTCTTCAAATTTGCCACCCTTTTTGAGCTGGGCAATGATGGCCTTGGCCGCATCTTCCTTTTCCACCAGGATATGGCGGGCGCGGTATTCCTTGCCACCATTGGCCGCCGTGAACTTGTCGTACTCGGCCTTGACTTCCGCGTCGGTGACCGCGTTGTTCTTCTGGAATGTCACGAACAGTTCGCGAATCAAAATAGTCTGGCGCGCCAGATCCATTTGTGATTTGTAGTCAGCCGAGGCTTCCAGACCCTGCTTTTGCGCTTCTTGCATGAAGATTTCGCGCGCGATCACTTCGTCCTTGATCTGGGCCTGAACTTCAGGCGTTACTTGCCGGCCGGAGCGGGCCACCTGCTGGGCCAAGGCTTCGACGCGGGCGGTTGGAACGGCTTTGCCATTCACGATGGCCACGTTCTGGGCCAGCACCGGGGCCGACAACGAGCAGAACAGGGCAGCGGCCGCAACCGTTGACAATAATTTCACTTGCATGAGGAATTTCCTAAAAACACAATCAAAAAGGGATTCAAACAGGAGGCAACCGGGCTTCAATGGCCAAGGCGTGAAGACCTTGGTCAATGAAATCTTGCAGGGCATCATACACAAGCCGATGGCGGGCGACGGGCGTCTTTCCCTCGAACAGCGGAGAGGCGATTTTCACCCTGAAATGGGTGCCAAAACCGGTGCCATTGGCGCCGACATGGCCGCTGTGTTGAAAGCTCTCGTCCACCACTTCAAGCGATGTGGGCTGCAGTAATTCGCGCAGGCGTTGATCCAGCAAGGCGGCGGTAGGGGAAGGGTGGGTCATTGGGATTCAGTTTTTGTTTCGTCGGCAGTGAGATATCGGGAGATGTAGAGCCCTTGGCCGACGATAAAGACCAGCGGAAAGACATAGCCCCACAGCTTGAAGTCGACCCAGGCTTCGGTGCTGAAGTTGGCCGCCACATAGCCGTTGATCGCGGACATAAAAACACAATAAACAATCCAGATCAGGTTCAGCCGCATCCAGACGTTGTCAGGCAGTGTCAACTGGCTGCCCAGCATGAGCTTGAGGAAATTCTTCTTCATGATCCACAGCGCGACCGCCAGGCCAAGGGCCATGGCCGCGTAGAGCACAGTGGGTTTCCATTTGATGAAACGATCATCCTGCAGCACCAAGGTGAGCGCACCAAAGACCAGCACCAGTGCCAGCGTGATCTTGTGCATCATCTGCAACTTGTGGTCAATTTTGTAAATCAAGCCCATTTGCACCACTGTGGCTGCCATCAACACGGCCGTGCCCACGTAGATGCCGTAGATCTTGAAGGCACCGAAAAAGAGCAGGATGGGGAAGAAGTCGATCAGTATTTTCATGTCGGGGTGAAGTTTAACGAAGCCGAGTTCATGCAGTAGCGCAAGCCTGTGGGCTCAGGGCCATCCTCAAACACATGGCCGAGGTGGGCGTCACATTGCGCGCATACCGTCTCGACCCGGCGCATGCCCAGGCTGGTGTCAGTGATTTCCCTGATGGCACCCGGAATGGCCAAGCTAAAGCTGGGCCAGCCGCAGTGGGCGTCAAATTTGGTGTCTGCGTCGAACAACTTGGCGCCGCAGCACATGCAGTGATAGCTGCCGTCGGCCCAGTGGGCTTCGTACTTGCCCGTGAACGGACGCTCTGTGGCGGCATGGCGGGTAACTTGGTAGGCGCTGGGCTCCGCGCCTTTCTCGGCCAACAAAGCCTGCCATTGCGCGTCAGTTTTTTGAATGGAAGTCATGGTGTCCTCACTGGTTGGAAAAAGGGGCCACGATTGCGGTTTAGCCAGGCAGGGCCTGAACATGGGGCAAATCAAACCAATATTCAAGTGTGGGTCAGTCCCACGCGGGTGAATTGTCCTGCATCGCAGTCTCCCTCTCCTTGGCAAGCCGTAAATACCCTGAGTAAATGGGGTGGTGTCGTGTAAGTGACTCTGGCCTAGGTGTTTGACTCT
>JBBKVN010000341.1:0-3417 GCA_037968455.1 Rhodoferax sp. | reverse complement strand
GCGAACTTGACCAGTGGCGGCATGGCGCCGGTGCCCACGGACAAGGGAAAGCTGTCTGCGTTGCGAAGCGAGCGCCCGGAGGTGTCTTTAAACCCGTTGGGCAGGCTCAGCGTCATGCGGGCTTGCTCGGGAAACAGCGGCTCAAAGCTCAGGCCGGTGACTTCGGCGTCGGCGCCCGGGTCGGCATCGCCTAAATCGGGTTTGAAGGTGGCTTGGTCAGATTTCAGGCGAATGGCCTCGGCCAGTTTGCGGGTCACAGGGGCGTTGAACTGCAAACGCATGGGGCGCAAAGGCAGGCAGGCAGACTGGGCGTTTTCGCGCTCACAGCTGAAGCTGGCAGAAAACGGCTCGCGCACCTGAAAGTCAAAGCGTTTCTCAACCGCATTGGCCACGCCGCTTGGCGTGGCCACCCCCTTGCCAAACACCAGTTGCACTTTGGCGGACGGTGTGAGGCGCCGGTTGCACGCCAGGGTGACGACGCTCAAAGGCGCGCGTTTGGCGGTGTCGTTCAGCCCTTGGGCCTTTAACAGCGCGTCGCGGTCGTTCCCTTCAATCAGGCGCACGGGCACACGTTCACCCAGACCTTCGACGGCGCACCACACATTGGCTTTCACACTGGCCAGGGTGGCGTCGCCGTTGAGGCGCAGGGTGAAAAACTGCTCTTCGTCAATGCGGCTGTCGCTGTAGGGCCGGGTGCTTTGCACAAACGGCCCACCGGTGTTGAATTTGAAGCGGGTGGTGCCGCTCAGCGCCGCCCCTTTGGCGGACTTGAAGTCGGGCCGCGCCTGCGCGGTGCAGCTCACGCCGGGCGGCAAATCATGCTCGAACTCGAACGCCCATTGCCGCTCATTGATCCAGCGGCCCGAGCCCGCGCTGGCCTGCGCGTCTGAGCAGCTCAGCGTGACGGGCGCGGGCGCTTTTGGGTCGCCAAATGGCACCGCGCCGTCGTCAAACTTGACCACCAGTTGACGCACACGCGCCACCTCGCCTTGGGGTGACAAGCTGCTGATCTGGAAGGCCTGGGCGGACAACGCCGTCGCCAATACGCTGACAGCGAGCCCTATTTTTTTAATATTCACTGCAATCCCTGAAATGACTTTTGAGCGCCGTTATTGTGGCTGAGTCATATGACGGTCAATGTCAGCCAACCCAGGTCGGGCTCGCCGGTTAAGGCTGCGGGTCATTCAGAGTCCATTGCCAGAATGGCATCGTGACTTGGATCTGGTGCGTTGATGCACGCAATTGGTGCCAATCAAGTGATAGACGCCGAGCGGGCATGGCGCTTGGCATCGGGGTGGTGGTATGAAAGTTGCTCAGTGATTGGCGAATCAGCTTGAGGCGGGCGGCATTTGTCGACCTGCGCGGTATGGCTGGTGTTTCTCCGGTCTCCCTGGCTTCACGGTTGTTCTCAACTCGATCCTATGATGCAAACTGAAAATTTCCTGCCCCACATGCGCGATGTGATTCGCTGCGAAAAAGCCTTGCATGAGCTCAATCTGATGTGGCGAATGATCGAGTCATCGGCCAAGATGAATTGTCCGGAGGAGGCGATGGCCATTCTGCCCACCATGGCGGCCACCCGCGAGGGGTTCACTCGATTGGAGCAGGAGCTGGTGAACAGCTTGGTCAGCGAAAAAGTGGTCACCGTGCTTAACGAAATTGGCACCAAAGCGCAATATGTCATCAATATCGTGGTCCGCAATCTCTATGAGAGAACGGCCGACGTGGGCTATTTGGCCACTGACAACGAGCTGTGCGCCTTTGTGGCCGGTCAAACAGACGATGAGCGCGCTGCACGCTTTCGGCTTCGTTCTTACCGCAACAAGTACACGGTATACGACGAGATCATTTTGCTGGATATGGCTGGCAATGTTCTCGTTCAAATTGACGAGACGACCCCGCTGGAGGGAAGTACAGATCCGTTGATTGCCCAAACCCTGGCCAGTGACAGCTTTGTTGAGACCTTTCGGTTCAGCGACCTTCGGCCGGCCAAAAAACAAGCCCTGATTTACTCGAAACGCATGCTGCATCCCACGACGGGCGCAGTCGTCGGCATCCTTTGTCTGTGTTTTAACTTTGAGCAGGAAATGGCGGGTATTTTCCAGTCTCACGGCGATGCGGCGGGTCGCTCCAATATGCTGCTTTTGGATGGAGAAAATCGTGTACTGGCGAGTGCCGATCCACTGTGGGTGCCCGTGGGCAGCTCCGTGCCGGTCAACCCGGCTGGAACGCCGCAATTGCAGATGTTCTCCGGTCGCGAGTACCTTGTTCGTACCTTTTTCGCCGAAGGTTACCAGGGGTACAAGGGGCCCCCCGGCTGGCAGGGCCAGGTGATGATTCCGCATGACACGGCATTTACGGGGGGCGGCAGCAACACCCTGGACCGGCTGGATGCGGGTACCAAAGAGGGTTTGCTGTCGCACGCACAGTCTTTTTCCGCGCCACTGTACGAAATCATGTCAGCCGCCGAGACTATTCGGTGTGTTGTCTGGAATGGGCAGGTGATGACGGCGGGGCGTCGTGGCGAGTTGCTGAAGTTGAAGACGATCCTGGATCAAATCAGCGAGACCGGGGCGCGTAGCAATGCCTTGTTTGCAAAATCCATCAACGATCTCTATGAAACGGTGTTGACGTCCAGCCTGAAGAACTCGGAGTTTGTGTCGCACCTGCTGGTCGACTTGCTTGATCGAAATCTTTACGAGCGGTCCGACGATTGCCGCTGGTGGGCGATGACGCCAGAATTGCGGGTCGCGCTCGCTAACCCGAACCGCGACGCAGCAACGGTTGCCCAACTCAATGACTTGCTGGTTTATATCAACAGTCTGTACACGGTTTACACGCGACTGTTTGTTTACGACAGCGCGGGTCGCATTGTGGCCTGCTCACATCCCGACGCGGGAGAGAGCACCGTGCTGGGCACTCAAGAGGACTCGGCCACGCTTCACCGTGTGAAAGCGCTGCGCTCAGAGCAGGACTACTGTGTCACGCCGTTTTCCCCTTCGGTTTTGTACGAGGGACGCCCCACTTATGTCTATCACGCAGCGGTTCGCGACCCCGCGAATCCGGCTCAGGTGGTTGGCGGTATTGGCATTATTTTTGACGCCGAGCCTGAATTTCGGGCCATGCTCCAGGGTGGGTTGGCCACTCAGCCGAGCATGCGTGCTCTTTTTGTCGATCGCCAGGGCCGGGTGATTTCCAGCACGGATCCGTCCCGTCCTGTTGGATCGGTGTTGCCCATCGATCGCACCTTGTCTGAATTGCCGGCAGGGGAGAGCGTGTCAAGAATCGTCATTCATGATGGGCATTACGCAGTTATGGGGTGTACCGCCTCTTGTGGCTATCGGGAATTCAAGGTGTCGGACGGCTACCAAGAAGACGTGCTGGCCGTTGTTTTTGACACCTTGGGTGCGGTTAGGG
>JBBKVN010000340.1:0-4112 GCA_037968455.1 Rhodoferax sp. | reverse complement strand
GTGACGAACTGCTGATTCAGGTCGCACGCAGCCTGGAAGACGTGCTTCGTGAGAAGGACACCGTGTATGGACATGGGGGGTGACCAGTTTTTCATCTTGTGCCGGGATTCCGATGCCTTGGGCGCTGCGTATGTCGCGACCAAACTGCTGGGGGCCGTGGCCAGCCGATTTTTGCTCGCTCAACAGGTACTCGCTGTGACGGTTCTCAATCGGAGTCGCCATGTACCCCGGTGATGGCGAGAGTTTTGAAGCCCTGTCAATGCGGGCCGACACCGCCATGTACCGGGCCAAACACGCTGGGCGCAATGCCTACCGGTTTTTCACGGCAGAGATGCAGACCGAGTCCAGCCGGACGCTGCAGTTGGAGAATGCCCTGAGTCGGGCACTGGAGCGACACGAGTTGCACTTGGTCTACCAGCCTCAGATTGCCTTGGGCAGCGGTCAGATCGTTGGCGTGGAGGCGCTGCTGCGCTGGCAGCACCCCACTTTGGGGCAGGTGTCACCGGCAGAGTTCATTCCGGTGGCCGAAGTCAGCGGCTTGATCTTGCCCATTGGCGAATGGGTACTGCGCACGGCAGTGGCCCAATTGCGGCGTTGGCAGGACTCGGGCTTGGGCGTGCCCCTGATGGCGGTCAATTTGTCGGCGGTTCAGTTTCGGCACGCGAACCTGCCAGATCTGGTAGATCAGGTGCTTCGGGACGCAGGGTTGGCGCCCGAGTGCCTGGAGCTGGAGTTGACTGAGGGTGTGGCCATGGACGACCCGGTGGGCGCTATTGCCGTCATGAAGCGCCTGACGCAGCGCGGTGTGCGAGTGTCGATTGACGATTTCGGCACGGGTTATTCGTCACTGAGCTACCTCAAGCGCTTTTCTGCCTATAAATTGAAGATTGACCAGTCTTTTGTACGCGATATTGCGGTGGACCCCGATGACAAAGCCATCGTGGTCGCCATCATTGCCATGGCGCGTAGCTTGGGTTTTCGCAGCATTGCGGAGGGCGTTGAGACACCGGGTCAACTGGAGTTTTTTCGGGAGCAGGGCTGCGACGAGGTGCAGGGCTACCTCTATAGCCGACCGTTGCCGGCCCCGCAATTTGAAGCGTTTTTTCTGAACCACCAACCCGGTCGGTCGCTGATCAGCTGACTCCGCGCTACAGCGACAACAAACGCTTTAGATAGCGTCCAGTGTGGCTGGCCGGGTTGGCCGCCAGATCCTCTGGCGTGCCCACGCCCACCACTTGGCCGCCGCCGCTGCCGCCCTCCGGGCCCATGTCAATCAACCAGTCCGCGGTTTTGATGACATCCAGGTTGTGCTCGATCACCACAATCGTGTTGCCGGCGTCTCTCAACTGGTGCAAGACTTTCAGCAGCAGGTCGATGTCGGCAAAGTGCAGACCTGTGGTCGGCTCATCCAGGATGTACAGCGTGCGCCCTGTGTCGCGTTTGGAGAGTTCCAGCGCCAGTTTGACGCGCTGAGCTTCCCCGCCAGACAGCGTCGTCGCCGACTGCCCGAGGCGGATGTAGCTCAGACCCACATCCAGCAGGGTGTGCAGCTTGCGTGCAATGGTCGGCACCGCTTTGAAGAACTCGTGTGCGGCTTCCACCGTGAGTTCCAGAATTTGCGCAATGTTTTTGCCCTTGTAGAGCACTTCCAGCGTCTCCCGGTTGTAGCGCATGCCAGTGCATACGTCGCAAGGCACGTAAACGTCGGGCAAAAAGTGCATCTCCACCTTCACCATGCCGTCTCCCTGGCAGGCCTCGCAGCGTCCGCCGGCCACGTTAAAGCTGAAGCGACCTGGCCCATAACCGCGCTCGCGGGCGGTGGGCACCTCGGCCATGAGTTCGCGAATCGGGGTGAACAGGCCGGTATAGGTGGCCGGGTTGGATCGCGGGGTGCGTCCAATGGGTGACTGGTCAACGTTGATGACCTTGTCGAAGTACTCAATGCCTTCAATGGCTTCGTGCTCCGCCGGCTCCTCATGCGCGCGGTAAAGCGTGCGTGCCACGGCGGCATACAAGGTGTCGTTCACCAAAGTGGATTTGCCGGAGCCGGAAACCCCGGTGACACAGGTGAACAGGCCCACTGGAAACTCCACATGCACGTCTCGCAGGTTGTGGCCGCTGGCACCGATCACGCGCAGGGCTTGCAATTCGCCCTGGGTGGCGAGGTGGTTCGCCTCTCGCGCCGCGCGGCGTTGGGCGGCGGGGCTGGGGGCGAAACGGGAGGGTTTGAATTTGTCGGCATCGGCTGTTTGCGTCACCGGCAACCAAGGCGTGCGCCGGGCGGGGACGGCAATTTCCAGCGTGCGGGCGAGATACTGCCCCGTGAGCGAGTTGGGGTTGGCCTTCACTTCGGCAAACGTGCCTTGGGCCATGACGCGCCCCCCGTGTACGCCGGCGCCGGGGCCCATGTCGATCACATGGTCGGCGGCGCGAATCATGTCTTCGTCGTGTTCCACCACCAGCACGCTGTTGCCAATGTCGCGCAGATGCTTCAGGGTGTCGATCAGGCGATCGTTGTCGCGTTGATGAAGGCCAATGCTGGGCTCGTCCAGCACATACATCACGCCGGTCAGACCCGAACCAATTTGTGAGGCCAGCCGAATGCGCTGTGACTCACCGCCGCTGAGCGTCTCGGCGCTGCGGTCCAGGCTCAGGTAGTTCAGGCCCACGTCGTTCAAAAACTTCAGGCGCAAGCCAATCTCTCGCACCACTTTGGCGGCAATTTCGCCTTTGGCACCGCTCATTTGCAAGGTGTTGAAGTAGTCAAAACTTTCGGCCAGTGTGATGTGGCTCAGCTCAAAAATGGCGCGGGCTTGCGCGCCTTCTCCCACTTTGACGTGCCGGGCCTCGCGGCGCAAGCGCGAGCCGCCGCACTCCGTGCAGGCCTGCGTGCTGCGGTAGCGGGACAAGTCTTCTCGCACCAGGGTGGAGTCGGTTTCCCGGTAACGCCGCTGCATATTCGGGATGATGCCCTCAAAAGGGTGCTTCTTGCTCACCTTCTTGCCCTGCGACAGGCCGGAGTCCATCACGTAGCTGAATTTGATTTCCTCCTCGCCCGAGCCTTGGAGCACCGCCTGCTGCACCGCAGCGGGCAGAGATTCAAAGGCCTGCTCAGTGTCAAACTGGTAATGCTTGGCCAAACTCTCCAACAGGGCAAAGTAATAGCCGTTGCGCCGGTCCCAGCCCTTGATGGCGCCACTGGCCAGACTCAGCGACGGGAAGGCGACCACGCGAGTCGGGTCAAAAAAGTCCTGGTGCCCCAGTCCATCGCAACCGGGGCAAGCGCCCACCGGCGAGTTGAACGAAAACAGGCGGGGTTCCAGTTCACTGATCGAGTAGCTACACACCGGGCAAGAGAACTTGGCATTAAATAAGTGCTCTTTTGGGCTGTAGCCCTTATCCGATATGCGGGAGGCGCTATCAATTTCGATGGCCATCTCGCTGGCAATGGCGCGGCCATTGGCCACCCGCAGCGCGGCCTCAAAGCTTTCAGCGAGGCGTTGTCGAAGCTGGTCTTTGCCAAGTGGGTCCGTATCTGCCCGAACTTTGACGCGGTCGATTACCACGTCAATGTCATGTTTTTCGGTCTTTTTGAGGGCTGGCAAGTCCTCAAATTCAAAGATCTGGCCGTTGACCCGAAAGCGCACATAACCCTGGGCTTGCATGCTGGCGAACACGTCCAGAAACTCGCCTTTTCTCTCGCGCGCCAGTGGCGCCAGAATCATCAAACGCGTGTCTTCAGGCAATGCCAGTACCGCATCCACCATTTGACTCACGGTTTGCGCCTGCAGCGCCAAGCCATGGTCCGGGCAAAATGGCGTTCCGGCGCGGGCAAACAGCAGGCGCAGGTAGTCGTGAATCTCAGTCACCGTGCCAACCGTTGAACGGGGGTTGTGCGAGGTGGCTTTTTGCTCAATGGAAATGGCCGGGCTCAACCCCTCAATCAGGTCCACATCCGGCTTGTCCATCAGCTGCAAAAACTGGCGGGCGTACGTGGACAGGCTCTCCACATACCGACGCTGCCCTTCAGCGTACAAGGTGTCAAACGCCAGGCTGGACTTGCCCGAACCGCTCAAACCCGTGATCACCACCAACTGGTTGCGCGGAATATC
>JBBKVN010000339.1:0-8345 GCA_037968455.1 Rhodoferax sp. | reverse complement strand
GCGCTGGCCCAAGTTCCCAACTTGGACCCCCAGTCGATTGAAGACCTGATCTGCGGTTGCGCCATTCCCGAAGCCCAGCAGGGCCTGAACATTGCCCGAATTGGCGCGGTGCTGGCGGGCTTGCCCACGGGCGTGGGCGGCATCACCGTGAACCGTTTTTGCGCTTCGGGTTTGTCCGCTGTACAGATGGCGGCCGACCGTATTCGTGTGGGTGAAGCTGATGTGATGATTGCCGCCGGTGTGGAGAGCATGAGCATGGTGCCCATGATGGGCAACTCGCCATCGTTGTCACCGGCCATGTTCAACAATGACGAAAACATCGGCATTGCCTACGGCATGGGCCTGACCGCCGAGAAAGTGGCCACGCAGTGGAAAGTCAGCCGCGAGGCGCAAGACGCCTTTGCCGTGGAGTCCCACCGCCGCGCCTTGGCCGCTCAAGCGGCAGGCCATTTTTCCGCCGAGATCACCCCTGTGAATGTGGTGGACCGTGCGCCTGATCTGTTGACGGGCGAAGTCGTCGAGACCAAGCGCACCGTGAGCATGGACGAAGGCGCACGCGCTGATACCTCCATGGAAGGCCTGGCCAAATTGCGCACCGTGTTTTCTGCGCGCGGTTCGGTCACGGCGGGCAACAGTTCGCAAACCTCAGACGGCGCAGGCGCCCTGATTTTGGTCAGCGAAAAAGCGCTCAAGCAATATGGCCTGACGCCGCTGGCGCGTTTTGTGTCGTTTGCCTCCAAAGGTGTGCCGCCGCACATCATGGGTATTGGCCCGATTGAGGCCATTCCCGCTGCCTTGCGCTATGCCGGCCTCAAGCAGGACGACATGGACTGGATCGAGTTGAACGAAGCGTTTGCAGCACAGTCTTTGGCTGTGGTGAACACACTGGGTCTGGACCCCGCCAAGGTCAATCCCATGGGCGGCGCCATTGCACTGGGCCACCCGTTGGGGGCGACTGGGGCCATTCGCGCGGCCACCGTGATCCACGCGCTGCAACGCACGCAGGGTAAATACGGCATGGTGTCCATGTGTGTGGGCATGGGGCAGGGCGCTGCTGGCATTTTCGAGCGCGTTTAGCCGCCAGTGCTCGCCAAGGACCGGCCGGGGGCAGCTGTGGCGCCCGCGCCAGGTCCCGTCGACGTCACCCGCACGACTCAGGATTGCCCCCAATTGACGGACACTGAGCGCATGACACATCACCCTTTTGACCAGGCCCTGCGCCTGACACCCACTTCAACCGGGGTCTACACCGGCCACACGTCTGCGGCTTACCTGAACATGGTGGGCCCGTTTGGTGGCGTGACGGCTGCCACCGCCTTGAACGCGGTGTTGCAGCACCCGGACCTGCTGGGCGAGCCCATCTCCCTCACGGTCAACTATGCCGGCCCGATTACGGCCGGCGCATTCACTGTCACCGCCACACCCCGGCGCACCAACCGGTCAACCCAGCACTGGGGGGTAGAACTGTTGCAAACCTCCGCAACAGGCGAGGAGGAGGTCATGCTGACCGCCACAGCGGTAACGGCCGCGCGCCGCACCACCTGGAGCCATGACGAGGCCACTGCGCCGTCGGTGCCACGGCCAGAAACGTTGGCCTCTGGCATGTCGCTGGCGGCGCTGGAGTGGATCAACCGTTATGACTTGCGCTTTGCGCAGGGCATGGTTCCCACCGATTGGGATGGGCAGGGTGACGCCAGCCTGTCACAGGTGTGGGTACGTGACGAGCCGGCCCGTGCGCTGGATTTTTGCTCACTCGCCGCCATGGCCGATGTCTTTTTCCCGCGCGTATACCTTCGCCGCGCCCTGCCTGTGCCGGCGGGCACGGTGTCGCTGACGGTGTACTTTCACGCCGATGGCGCACAACTGCAACAATCAGGCACCGGATTTCTGCTGGGACAGGCGCAAGCGCAGGCCTTTCGCAATGGGTTTTTTGACCAGTCGTCGCAGCTCTGGAGTGAGGCTGGCGTGCTGCTGGCCACCAGCCATCAAATTGTTTACTTCAAGGAGTGATCACCATGCGCAAGACCGTTGACTTCTACTTTGACTTTGTGAGCCCGGCGGCCTACCTGGCCTGGACGCAGCTGCCCCAAATTTGCGCCGCTGGTGGCGCGCAACTGGTCTACAAACCCATGTTGTTGGGCGGTGTGTTTCAGGGGACGGGCAACCAGGCCCCACTGGCGGTGCCCCTGAAGGGCGACTACGTCATGGTGGATTTGAAGCGCTGCGCGCGCCGTTTGGGTGTGCCCTTTCATGCCAACCCCCACTTCCCGTTCAACACCGTCACCCTGATGCGCATCGCGGTGGCCATGCTTCAGCGCGGAGATGGCCGTTTTGGCGGTTTCTGCGCAGCAGTCTTCCAGGCCATCTGGGTAAACTCGGCGGACCTGAGCGACCCCAACGCCGTTGCCACCGTGTTGGCTCACGCCGGCTTTGACCCGAAAGAGTTGCTGGCGATGGCCAGCGAGCCTGAAGTCAAAGACGCGCTGAAGGCCGCGACCGATGCCGCTGTGCAGCGCGGCGTGTTTGGCGCCCCCACCATGTTTGTGGGCGATCAGATGTTTTGGGGCCAGGACCGACTCGACTTCGTGCGTGACGCACTTATCCATTAATTCAACTGAGAACGCCCCATGGCCGACATATTGACCGACATCACCGACGGTGTCCTGACCATCACTTTCAACCGGCTGGACAAGAAAAACTCCATTGTCAGCACCATGTACGCGGCCATGGCCGATGCCTTGGTGCAAGCCAGCGGCGATGACGCGGTTCGCGCCGTGGTGTTTCAGGGGCATGAGACCATCTTCAGCTCCGGCAATGACATCGGTGATTTTCTGAACCGACCCCCGGCTTCGCCCGAGGCGCCCGTGTTTCAGTTTTTGCGCGCCTTGAGCACCTTCCCCAAGCCCGTGCTGGCGGCCGTTTGTGGCCCGGCGGTGGGCATTGGCACCACGATGCTGTTCCATTGCGACCTGGTCTATGCCGGCGACAACGCCGCCTTTTCCATGCCCTTCGTCAACTTGGGACTGTGCCCTGAGGCCGCGTCCAGCCACTTGGCCCCCATGCGCATGGGCTATGGCCGCGCTGCTGAGGCTTTGCTGCTGGGCGAGCCCTTCATGGCCGAGGCGGCGCTGGAGATGGGGCTGATCAGCCGCATTGTTCCGCCCTCTGAGGCCGCCGCACTGGCGCGCCGCCAGGCGATCAAGCTGGCGTCCAAACCGCTTGGCTCCATCATCGAGACCAAGCGACTGATGAAGAAGAGTCAGGCTGGGGTTGTGGCCGAGCGCATGCAGGAAGAGGGCGCCAGTTTTGAGCGCCTGTTGCGTGAACCGGCTGCGCGGGAAGCGTTCACCGCGTTCATGGAAAAGCGCAAGCCTGACTTCTCCGTTTTGTAAGGAAAAAAGGCTTCTGCGCTTGCTGTGCCTGCGCAAGCAGCTATTATTTTGATAGCTGCTTGTGGCCAAAGGCTTAGCGCATGAAGCCCAAGTCTGTCGGGTAGTCGGGGCCGCCGAAGCGGCTGAGGTTGGGCAATATGGTGGCCAACTCGCTGTTGTTCACCCCAAACCATTTCGCCAACGTGGCCGCGTACTGATCCACCGACGTGCTGGGCAACAGGCGGCCTTGGCCCACGTGCCACTGGTCCTCGGGGGCTGCTGTGGTGCCCACACTGACAGGGGGCGGCGTGCCATAAAAGGCTTGCCCTTTGACGGCCCCGCCGACCACAAGGTGATGCCCCCCCCAGCCGTGGTCTGAGCCATCGCCATTGGAGGCCAGTGTGCGGCCAAAATCCGAGGCCGTGAAGGCCGTCACCTGATTGGAAACACCCATGTCCACCGTGGCGTTGTAAAAAGCGGTCAGGGCCTGGCTGACGCGCTCCATCAACCGAGGCTGCTGGGCGATCAACCGGTCGTGCAGGTCAAAGCCGCCCAGCGACACCATGAACACCTGCCGTTTGGCCCCCAGCGCGCTGCGACCCTGAATCAGGCGCGCCACCATTTTGAGTTGCTGACTCAGATCATCGGCTGCAAACGGGGCGCCGGGCCGTTCCGGAGGGGCACCTGCGATGGCCGCGCTGATCACTGCTTCTGAATCGATGGAGCGGGTGGTGACACGGGTGTAATCGTTTTCCAGCGCCTGCACGCGGGGCTGGCGAATCAAGGCGTTGATGGCCTGTCGCACGGCGCTTGATCCGTAGACGGTGGCGGCCGTGGCGGGGTCGATTTTGATCGCCCCATTGGTGCTCACCTGGTATTGCAGCGCTGAATTGCCGGACAGGAACACCGCATTGCCGGTGACGGACATACAGGTGAACAAGGACTGGGTGTTGGAGGACAGCGCCAAATCACCCATGCGACCGCCCCAACCCACCTTGGCGCCTTCTGCCGCTTGCGCTTGCCAGACGGACTGCTGGTCATTGTGAGAAAACAGCTGATTGGGGATCGGGTAGAGCGCACGGTTGCTGCTGGTGTACTGGGCCAGGGTGAGCGGCGTCACCAGCGGACCCACATTGAGCTGCACCGCCGCTTTGCCGGTGTTGAATAGGCCTGCCAGACCCGCCATGGACGGGTGCAAGGCATAGGCACGCGCTTGCCCCAGGCCGTCCAAGGGCGCAACACTGGGCGACAGCAGGGTGGCCGTCAGGTCGGCCTTGGCCAGCGCCAAGCCGCCAGCCGTCTGGCCTGCGCCGCCGCCGCGAATGGTGCTATAGCGGTTGTAGCTGGGGTCGTCGTAGGACACCACCGTGTTGGCGTAGTCATTGCCGCCGTACAGAAAGACGCAAACCAGCGCCTTGTAGTCGGTGGCGTCAAAGGCCGCTGCCTCGCCCATGGCGGCAAGATTCAGAGCCAGTGGCAGCGCCGTGCCGGTCAGGGCCAGTTGTCCGGAGCGTTGCAAAAAGGAGCGGCGGGTGTGGAGGCCGGGTTGAAGCAAGTGCATCGCGGACTTTCCTATTTTTGAATCAGGTACTCGGCCGAGGCCATCACCATCAGAATGGCCGCGCACACCCGGTTGCGCTTGACGCTGGCGCTGCTGGTCGCAAGAACCGGCGTGGCGCTGAGTGCGTTCACGATCAAGGTGTGATTGGTGCTGGACAATTGCCCCGCGCTCAGCAGCAGGTTCACCCGGCGCACCAAAGCGTCGGCGTCCGTCACCAGGGCCAGCTCGTTGGTGTAGGCGGTCGAGATATCGTCCAAATTCATGCCGATGGAGATGGTCGTCATCATGAAATTCAGGTAGCCACCCACGCTGCTTTCGGTCACCAACTGAAACTCCGGCGCCACTTTGCCGGCGCCCAAACCGGAGCCCGGGGGCACATAACCGGGGCGAAAAAAGTTGAACACCGAGGGCGCGCGCAAGGGGCTCTGGCCCAGGCGGGTGCCGGGGTCCGTCAAGTCGGTGATCTTCCAGGCGCCACTAGCAGATGTGACGCCAAAAGTGCGCGCCCATTGCACCAGGCGAAGCATGGGTTCGCGCAGCTTGCCGAATTCGGCTTGGGTCAGTCCGGCGGGCGCGCGGGCCTCATCGTCGAGAAGAATGGCCGCCACCACCTGCGCGAGGTCACCGCGCCGGCGCGTGCCGCTGGCCTCAAACACGGTGGCCACCCGGCCCACATAGGCGGCACTGGGGTTGCTGGTGACCAATCGCTGGATCAGCTGGCGTCCAATGAAGGGCCCGGCGTTGGGGTGGTTGAACAGCGTGTCCAGCGCGGTCTGCAACGCGGCCGGTCCGGGCGTGCCTGCGGCAATGGTGGTGCCCAGAAAGGTCGCCGCCAGTGTGGAGTGGTCGGCGTTGTTCAGCGCCATGGGCAAGCGGGTGGGGCTGGTGTCGCCCACACTGCGGGTGCCCGTCACGAAGGTCGGCACGCTCTGGCTGTAATCATGGTCGTAGCCGGTGAAGACCCGGGCCAGGTTGCTGACGTCCGCTGCGGTGTAGCTGTCCAGCGGATGGCCGTTGCCATCGGTTTTGACACTTCCGTCCCGGTTGAGCTGGTGCAGGCCGATGGTGAACAGTTGCATCACCTCCCGGGCGTAATTTTCGTCAGGCTGGCGTCCTGTGCTGTCCTCTTTCTTGTTGCCGGCCGTGTTCAAGAAATAGCCCATGGCCGGGTTCAGTGTGATGTCGCCCAGTAGATCCCGGTAGTTGCCCAGGGCGTGACGGGTCAGCGTGTCCCAATAGTGGGCAATGGCGTGGCTGCGCCACTCAAGGTCCAGGCTGGTCAGAGAGACCACGACAATTTCTGACAAGGCCAACGCCACCCGTTTGCGCAGCCCATCGGTGCCGGTGATGAGCTGGTTCCAGATCATGTAGTCACCGGGCGAGGTGCTGTCGAAATAGTTGGCGGGGTTGAGCACGTCGCCATAACCCTTGGCGTTAAGCCAGTTCCACCCGGTTTGCCCGAGGGGCAGGGCCGTCTGGCGTTCAATCCAGGTCGCGTAACCGGTGCTGCGCAGGGAGGTGATTTCAGCGGGACTCGCCGAGAACTGCGCCTGCAGCAGAAAACGGGCGGCCTCCTCGTCCGATGCGGGCGTGGGGTAGGTGAATGCCGTCGAAGGCAAGCTACCCCCTGTCGGCGGCGTCACCGGCGTGAGGGTGGGAGGTGTGACTGGGGTGATTGTGGGCGGCATCACCGGCGTGAGGGTGGGAGGTGTGATTGTGGGCGGCATCACCGCCGCCGCACCGCTACTGACCGAGGGGACTGACGTGCTGCCGCCGCCGCCGCAGGCCGCCAGTGTGGCCGTGGTCAATCCCAGCGGCAGGACGTGCCGGCGTCGGGGCCGGGAGCGCGTGGGCGGATCCAAGGCCGGTGCGGCAATCGGGGGGGGGCAAACGGGAGCAATCGGGTCACGGGGCATGGCAGGCATCCGGGTCAGGGTAAGAATGGGCCAAGTTGGAGCCTATGCGAGAACGCTTCACCGTCTGTTAGGATTTTCAAATTGTTACGCCTCAGGTGTGTCGCCTTGGTTCACGCCGGAGACGTCCGGGGCGATCTGGCTCTGCAACAATGCCCCCCATGACTTCCAAACCCGCTGCGACTGAAATTGTGTTTGAAGACGAGTTCATGGCCGGGCTGCGAACCATCTTTGAAGAAATGATTGTGTTCAACAAGGTGCTGGGGCTGAAGATCACCACCATTGGCGCCACTCAGGTGCGTGCGCGCCTGGACATGAAGCCGGAATTGATCGGCCACTATGCCCACAAGCGTATTCACGGCGGCGCCATCAGCGCCAGTCTGGACGCCTTGGGTGGGTTGGCGGTGATGGCTGCCATTGGCGCTCGCCACATGGACGAGTCACCCACGCAGCGTCTGCACCGCTTTGCCAAGCTGGGCACGATTGACCTGCGGGTGGATTACCTGCGCCCCGGTATCGGTGAATTTTTTGAACTGAGTGCTGAGGTGATGCGCCTGGGTTCACGCGTGGCGTCAACCCGCATGGAGTTTTACGGCGCCGACGGCACGCTGTTGTCCACCGGGTCGGCGGCTTACATCGTGTCTTAGCGGTGTTGCCTTAATTTATAAGGAAAATTGGCCTCTGGCGCTTATCCCGTCTGCGGGATTAGCTACTGAAAAGATAGCGAGTTCAGCGCTTCAGAAGGGCCACCACCGGGTAGCGGCGCCACTCGGGCTCGCGGTGGCGCTGGCCGTTGGCAAACAGGAAGCCCAGTACCGCCTGTCCGTCGCTCAGCAGCTCAGGGTGTGCCAATTTCCACTGCTCAAACTTGAGTCTCAGCGCCGGTTCATCACGCAGCATCTGCGCGGCCGTGTCTTCGAACACGTAGTCTGAGAAATGCTCTTTCTTCTCCAGCACGCTGTTGAAAAAGCCCCAGCGGAAAAAACTGTCATGTGCCAAGGGTTCCAGCGTTTCCACCGCAAAGCGGGCGCGGGGTTGGTCCAGGTCCAACAGATAGTCGCCGGCGCGCGCTGCAATCATCTCGGTATGGGTGCTTAAGCTGACCTCGTCGTGAAACAGGTGGCCTTCATAAGCGTCGGGGCGGGAGGTGACGCTCTCAATGCGGTACACGCGGGCTTCCAGTGTCTGGTCTGCGATAAGGCGAGTCATGTGCACGCCGTTCCACTGCAGGCGCTCAATCACTTCTCGCCAGGCTTGGGGAATCAGGTAGGCGCGAGGGGCTTGAACGGTGTCCTGGGGGCTGAAACGGTTGACGTAGTCAATCTCTTTTTCCCACGGCTGGCTTCGGTCGTAGCTCAGGCGGGTGTAGTTGCCCAAGAGACTGGGGCTGTGAACGGCTTGGTAGCCTTTGAACAGATAGGTGGACGGGCGCTTGTAGTCCGGCGTCCAGGTCAGCGGCCAGTGCGTGGGCCGGGCCGCCCGGGCCTGGGCGCGCAAGGT
>JBBKVN010000338.1:0-6227 GCA_037968455.1 Rhodoferax sp. | reverse complement strand
TCAATCTTGAATTCAAACAAGCCGCGCAGCGTCATGTGGCGCTTGCTTTGGTCGTTGATCAGCTCGGCGTACTCTTTGTAGGTATTCCAGTTGTTGGCGCGGGTGCTGTGTTGCAGCTTGGCAATCGCGTCGGGCGACCACATGTGGTCTTCACCGCGTACCCGCCAGGCGTACTCACCACCAGCGTCCAGCATATTGGCCAACACGGGGTCATCGCTGAAGGCCGCTTTGTGCATGCGAATCGCCTCTTCGGCAATTTCGAACACACCAATTCCTTCGACTTTGCTTGGCGTACCGGTGAAGTACTTGGCCAGCGTCTCTGTGTTCAGGCCAATGGCCTCGAACAACTGGGCGCCGCAATAGCTCATGTAAGTGGACACGCCCATTTTGGACATGATCTTGGACAAGCCTTTGCCCACCGCCTTGATGTAGTTGTAGATCGCCTTCTCAGCGCTCAGGTCACCCGGCAACTCCTTGTGAATGGCCGTCAGGGTTTCCAAGGCCAGGTACGGGTGAACCGCCTCGGCGCCATAACCCGCCAGCACGGCAAAGTGATGCACTTCACGGGCGGTGCCCGTTTCAACCACCAAGCCTGCTGTCGTGCGCAAACCTTCGCGCACCAGATGCTGGTGAATGGCCGACAGAGCCAGCAACGCTGGAATGGCAACCTGGGTGGCACTCAAACCACGGTCACTGATGATCAGTATGTTTTTTCCGCCTTTGATGGCATCCACGGCCTCAGCGCACAAGGAGGCCAACTTGGCTTCCACCCCTTCATGGCCCCATGGCAGCGGGTAGGTGATATCCAGCGTGTGACTGCGGAACTTGCCCTTGGAGTGCGTATTGATGTCACGCAACTTGGCCATGTCAGCAAAATCCAGCACGGGCTGGCTCAACTCCAAGCGCATGGGCGGGTTGAGGTGGTTGATGTCCAGCAGATTCGGCTTGGGGCCGACAAAGGACACCAGCGACATCACGATGGCTTCACGAATGGGGTCAATCGGTGGATTCGTGACCTGGGCGAACAACTGCTTGAAGTAGTTGTAGAGCGGCTTGTTCTTGTCGCTCAGCACGGCCAACGGGCTGTCGTTGCCCATCGAGCCCAAAGCCTCTTCCCCGGCTGTGGCCATGGGGGCGATCAGGAATTTCAGGTCCTCCTGTGTGAAACCAAATGCCTGCTGGCGATCCAACAGGGACACGCCGCTATCTGTCACAGGCACCGAGGTGTCGCCGCCTGGCACATCGTCCAGACGAACGCGCACGTTCTCAATCCATTGGCTGTAAGGCTTGCTCTGGGCGAGGTTGGACTTGAGCTCGTCGTCGTCAATCATGCGACCCTGTTCCAAGTCGATCAGGAACATCTTGCCGGGTTGCAGACGCCACTTGCGTACGATTTTGTTTTCAGGTACGGGCAACACGCCGGATTCAGAGGCCATGATCACCAGATCGTCGTCAGTGATGCAATAGCGTGAGGGGCGCAGGCCGTTGCGGTCCAGCGTGGCGCCAATCTGGCGACCATCGGTGAACACAATGCTTGCGGGGCCGTCCCACGGCTCCAACATGGCCGCGTGGTATTCATAAAACGCCCTGCGACGCGGATCCATGGTGGTGTGCTGCTCCCAAGGCTCTGGAATCATCATCATCACGGCCTGGCTGATGGGATAACCCGCCATGGTTAGCAGTTCAAGACAGTTGTCAAACGTGGCGGTGTCGGATTGGTCAGCAAAGCTGATGGGGTACAACTTCTGCAAGTCGTCGCCCAGCACGGGCGAGGCCATCACGCCTTCGCGCGCCTTCATCCAGTTGTAGTTGCCTTTGATGGTGTTGATCTCGCCGTTGTGGGCGACATAACGGTAAGGGTGAGCCAACGGCCACTCGGGGAAGGTGTTGGTGGAGAAACGTTGGTGCACCAGACCCAAGGCTGAAATGCAGCGCGGGTCTTCCAGATCTTTAAAGTACACACCCACCTGATTGGCCAGCAACAGGCCTTTGTAGACCACGGTGCGACTGCTCATGCTGGGCAGGTAATATTCTTTGCTGTGCTTGAGCTTGAGGCGCTGAATATTGGCGCTACAAGTCTTGCGAATCACATACAGCTTGCGCTCCAGTGCGTCTTGCACGATGACGTCAGCGCCACGACCAATGAACACCTGGCGCATGATGGGTTCTTTTTTGCGCACGGTGGGCGACATTGGCATGTCGCGGTTGACTGGCACATCGCGCCAACCCAACAGCACTTGACCCTCGGCCTTGATAGCCCGCTCCATCTCCTGCTCACAGGCGAGGCGCGAAGCGCTTTCCTTTGGCAAGAACATCATGCCCACGCCGTACTCACCGAGTGGCGGCAAGGTCACGCCTTGGGCGGCCATCTCTTCACGGTACAGGGCATCAGGCAACTGAATCAAGATGCCGGCACCGTCGCCCATGAGCTTGTCAGCACCCACCGCGCCCCGGTGGTCCAGGTTTTCCAGAATCTTCAGGGCGCCCTGAATGATGTCGTGGGACTTTTTGCCCTTGATGTGAGCCACAAAACCCAAGCCGCAAGCGTCATGCTCGCTAGCTGAAGAGTACAAACCGTGGTCTTGAAGATGCTTGATCTCGGCAGCCGTTGTCATGGCGCGCTCCTATAAAGTGGCAGATAGGTTGAGCATACTGCACTGCAACAATGATGCCAACGATTTTAAATGGGGTCAGATCCCAAATTATTGACAATAATGGTGGTTATTTTTTAATTAGGGACACATCAATATTGATAGCATTCAGTGCTTTATTGACAATGGATTGAGCCCTATTTTTCGCTATTTCTTGCGATGGAAGTTGGTCTTCCAGGGGAAGATTTTCTCAGCCGGCGTAACGTCTTTTTTTGTAAATCATCGACAAATTCTGAACTTCCCAAGACCCAACCGTTCAGCGAGGAGTCTGTCAAGGCCGTTTGTTGCACCATGTTGAGGCCAGTCTGCACCATATCGGCGTAGGCCGCTTCCCTGGCAAAAGGCGTGTTGCCCAATTCCCAAAGCAACGGATGGGGCGTGATGAGTTTGTCAATTCGTTGGCCCGTGTAATGGCCATAACTGGACCACGGATAGTCCCCTGCCTGAGCGACCAAGCCCGCACGAACGGGATTGAGGTCAATGTAGGTCATACAGGCCAGCAAAAATCGCTCCGCCTCAATCACCGTGGATCGATAGCGCCCTTCCCACAAGGTGCCTGTGCGGCCCCGCAAGTCATTGAAGTAGCGCACATAGCGCCGTCCAACAGCCTGCATCATCAGAGGTAAACCATCCTCCGTGCGAGGCGTAAGCAGCAGATGAAAGTGGTTGTCCATCAGTACATAGGCATGAACATCCACTTCAAACCGTTTGGCACTCTCTGTCATCAAGTCGAGCAAGGCCTGATGATTCTCGGGGCTGTTAAAGATCGACTGGCGATTGTTGCCTCGCTGAATCACATGGTGCGGGCAACCGGGCAGCGTAAATCGAGGAAGTCGGGCCATGAGATGCAATCAATAACGTAGCCTCACATCTTAACGGCGATCTGACCCCAATTATTTACCGGCAACATCCGTGGCTCGCCACCTGACTCCGGGGCGAACGCCGTCACTCCCGTTCAATGGAACGGTCACCTTCGTCTGTTGGGTTCACTGCCGCCTTGTCAATGGGCAGCTTGAATCGTGTTTCAAGCAAGTCACTCAAGCCAAACTCCTGCAACAAGGCGCGCAAGCGCTGTGCCGCAGCTCGCTTCTTCTGCCCCGTGTATTTGGCAATGATGAGCTCATTCTTCATGCTGTGCTCCCACCCCACCAGCTCAGTAACCGTGACTTGGTAGCCCCACGCCTCCAAATACAAGCAGCGCAACACATTGGTGATCTGACTGCCCATTTCCCGAGTGTGCATGGGATGGCGCCAAAGCTCGGCCAGCGGGGTGCGGGACAGAGACATGGCCTTGTGCTGATTCAATACGCGGGCGACTTCGGCCTGGCAGCAAGGCACCAGCACCATGAACCGGGCATTTTTCTGCAGCCCAAATGCAATCGCATCATCGGTCGCCGTGTCGCACGCATGAAGCGCAGTCACCACGTCGATTTGGGCGGGCAACTCGGTCGCAAGCGCTGACTCAGCCACGGTCAGGTTGAGAAAAGACATTCGTGAGAAGCCGAGCTGAAGGGCCAACTCCCGAGATTTCTGGACTAACTCAGGGCGAGTTTCAATGCCGTAGATATGGCCGTTGCTCAGTGACTTGAAAAACAGGTCATAGATGATGAACCCGAGGTAGGACTTGCCTGCCCCGTGGTCGGCCAATGTAATGCCCTGGTTGCTGCCCGGAACGTCATTGAGCAACTTCTCAATGAACTGAAACAGGTGATAGACCTGTTTGAGCTTGCGCCGGGAGTCTTGATTTAGTTTGCCATCCCGGGTCAGTATGTGCAATTCTTTCAGCAACTCAACAGATTGGCCGGGGCGAATTTCCGGAGCCAGGCTGGCGCTCGCCGCAGTGTCAGCAGCGGTCTTCACACCGCGCTGGGGGGTGCGTTCATTTTTTTGGGATTTCATCCGCCAATGATGCCACGCCCAATGAATCAGTCGAAGGACCCACACCCAGTGCCGCCCAACCCTGCACACCGAGTTGCTCCATGGTTTGCATATTCACCTCAAAAATGGCTTCCGCATTTGGAAATACAGCAACGGCACGGTCGATGCTTTCTTCCCGCAAGAGATGCAACGTGGGATAGGGTGATCGGTTGGTGAAATTGGTGACGTCGTCTGCCTGCGTGCCGGCGAACTGATACTGCGGGTGCAAACTGGCAATCTGAATCACACCATCGAGGTCCAGGTCCACCAACGCCTGATCGGCCTGCGCCAGGAAATCGTTGAAATCCAGGAAGCCCGACAGGCAGCCTGGCGCGATCAACAGCGTGGTGTCCCGAACGGCCGCGTCCAGAGCAACCAAGTCCTTGAGTTCGCTTGTGAGGCGCTCAAGTAGCACTTCGGCGGTTGTTGCTTCACTGACGGCGTAATGCACCTGCCCCTTGACGTGAACACTTTTTGCAAACGGACAAAGGTTCAAACCGATGACCGCACGCTCCAGCCAGACGCGGGTATCGCGTTCTGCAGTTAGCGGGGAAGGAGTGGGGCGAAGTTCTGTCATGGCGGTCAATGGCAAGTTTTGATTAACAACGGGATCGTGCGAGCGAGGCTGGATCAAGTCAGCCAGCGCCGGCCAGTCAGCCGTTCATGCTCGCGTCCGGCAAAACGATCGGTCATGCCCGCAATGTAGTCGGCTACTCGGCGCGCACAAAAATCGTCCGAGTCGTTGACGTCTGCGGGGCAACGCGCCAGGTATCCAACTCCCATTTCTTGGGGTGAAGTCATATATTGCGCAAAAAGGTCCCGTACGACTTGCTGTGCCTGGCCCGTCATCTCCATGACTTGGGGATGCCTGTACAACTGCGACAGCAAAAAACTCTTCAGCACCTGGGACTGCTGCCGCATCGACTCGTTAAATTTGACCAGCGGTGAGGCACGGCGAACGGCGGAGACATCCATGGGACTCAGCTTTAGCAACGCCTCACTGGTCGCGGCAATAACGTCATAAACTTGCGCGCTCAGCATGCGCCTGATTGACTCGTAAAGCAGCCGCCGACCCTGTGACAGCTCGTTGAGAGCGGGGAATTCTGCCAGCGTTTCACGCCGATACCCGTCAAACAGGGGCACGTCCTGCAACTGCTCCAAAGTAATCAAGCCGGAGCGAACCCCATCATCAATGTCATGGGCGTTGTAGGCAATCTCGTCAGCGAGATTGCACAGCTGCGCCTCTAGACTTGGTTGTGTTCGGGCCAGAAACCGATGCCCCACGCCCAAAGGCTCGATCCGCTCCAGTGCTTCAGCATGGCGACGCGAGCAGTGCTTCAAAATTCCTTCTCGCGTCTCAAAAGTCAGGTTCAAGCCGTCAAACTCGGGATAACGCGCCTCCAATTCGTCCACGACCCGCAAACTTTGGAGGTTGTGCTCAAACCCACCAAATTCACCCATACAGTCATTCAGCGCATCCTGCCCCGCATGACCAAACGGCGTGTGCCCCAAATCGTGAGCCAATGCAATCGCCTCGACCAGATCTTCATTAAGTTGAAGTGAACGAGCAATTGAGCGGCCCAACTGTGCCACCTCCAGGGAGTGGGTCAGTCGTGTGCGAAACAGGTCGCCTTCATGGTTTAAAAAAACTTGGGTTTT
>JBBKVN010000337.1:0-3204 GCA_037968455.1 Rhodoferax sp. | reverse complement strand
CTGGGGCTGGCAGGCCGCTGCTGCCCTGGGCGGCGCGGTGCAGGCCACGCCGGCTTACTGGCGCTGCCTGCCGCGTGAGGCGCAGGCTGTATTTGGCAAGGTGAGCGTGGGCACGCGTTGAAGCGAATACCCGCCGAGGTTGGAGCCCCGCATCACCCCTCGGCGAACTCCGTGTCCTGGGTTTTTGCCTGAAACGTGGTCCAGTCAAATGAACCTGCGAATAGGCCCGCTTGTTCTGCGGGTAGTGGCTTGGCAATCAGATATCCCTGAACCCAGTCGCAGCCCAGAGCGCGCATGCGGTCCAGCTGAACGGGTGTTTCAACGCCTTCTGCCACCAGCGCAAAGCCCAGGCGTTGCGCCAAGGCAGCGAGCATTTCGCAGATGGCAGCGCCTTCATCGGTGTGGGAGTCGGTCACAAAGCTCCGGTCTATTTTCAGCACATCCAGCGGCAGTCTGCGCAGGTAGCTGAGGGAGGAAAAACCAGTGCCAAAGTCGTCAATCGCCACTTTGACGCCCGCGCGGCGAAGTTGCTGAAGCAGCGAAATGGTGGTCTCGATTCGGTGCATCAACATGCTTTCAGTCACCTCAAGACAAATGGCTTCGGGTGCCACCCCGATGGTGGACAGGGTCGCCACAAGATTGCTGGCAAAGTCTGACCGGTTCAACTGACGGGGCGACACATTGATGCTCATGGAACGAATGGGCGAGCCCTCGTCTTGCCACTGTTTGAGCTGCTGGCTAGCGGTTTCAATCACCCACTGCCCGACTTCGAGAATGTGCCCCGATTGCTCCAGCAAAGGAATAAACGTGACGGGGGAAATCAAGCCCAGCGTCGGGTGCTGCCAACGCAGCAGGGCCTCAACGCAGTTCACCTGGCCATCTGCCAAGCAAAGTTCGGGTTGGTAATGCAACACAAATTGGTTGTCCGACTGTGCCGTTTTTAGGTCACCCAGCAGTCTGAGGCGCAGTTGGGCTTCCTCGCCGATATGCGGCTCGTAGTTGACGGTTTGCCCCTTTCCCAGGTTCTTGGCCTGGTACATGGCTAAATCGGCGTTGCGCAGCAAAGTGTCGTCGTCCACCCCATGCTCTGGTGAAACGGCAATGCCAATGCTGGCACGCACCATCACGGGTTCGCCTCGCAGCAAGACGGGCTCATTGAGGCAGGCGTGTAAACGGGCGGCCACCCGGTTGGCCTGGCTGATCTCACCCGCCTCAGGCAACATTACCAAAAACTCATCCCCGCCCAAGCGGGCCACCAGGGGGCTGTTTGAGATCTGTGAAGCGCTCACGCGGGTGAGTTGGTCGGATGAGCGCAAGCAGCGCTCGAACCGCCGGGAAACCTCTACAAGCAATTGATCGCCAGCGTGGTGTCCCAGCGTGTCGTTGACGGCCTTGAAGCCATCCAGGTCGATCATGAGTACCGCATATCGCCCGCCATCAGCGAGCTCCTTGTCGATGGCCTCTGGCAGGCTGCTACCCACCATGCGGCGATTGGGCAGACCGGTGAGGTCGTCGTAGTTGACCAGCTTCTCTAGCTGCTGGCTTGAACGCCGCTGCTCCGAAAACACCCGCGCAACCGCCACCCACAGCGCGGCCAGCAAAAGGCTCAGCATGCCCAAGCGTTGCCACATCAGGCTGGTGAGACCCTGGGTGGCAACGTCCAGCGTGGCGGCTGACGTGTATCGGTGTAGCTGCCATGGTGTGGCGTAGGGCAACGTCAAATCGACATACTCGTCGATGGCGGCTTCTTCTTGACCGTTAAAAAAACGTGGCAAGACCGTGTTGCGGCGGTCCATGATGTGATCGCCGGTCTCTTTGTTCACCAGAACGAAGTCAGCCGGGGCGCTTGTGAGATCAACTCCGCTTTGTGAGAGTTTGTCGTGATCGGAAGGGCTCACGGGTATCAGTGGCCAGCCGATCAGGGCGGCCTCCAGCACGTTGGCCCGAATCACCGCTGTGACCAAACCTTTGAAGCGGTTGGTCGTCAAGTCGTAAATCGGAACCGACAGCAGCAGGCCAAACGTGTCGCGCACCTTGCCTTGGGCAATGGAGGTGAACTGCGAGTTGTCACAGGTCCTCATCAAGGAAGACGTGACAGCGCCGATGCCGCTTGGGGCCGACCCGGGAAGGGTCGGGTAGGTTTGACGGAGGTGGCTGAGCTGGCGCACGTATTCGTCGTATTCGAAAGACTCATCCTCTTCAGGGGTGTCTTGCTCGTGCGTCGGGTGGGCGCCTTTGACCTTGGCGATTCGCGACATCAACACTTCGTCAAACATCAAAAACGGCACCTGGCCCTGCTTCGGATCGAACCCGTCGTAAACGACATACACCTCAGAGACATCCATCTCACCGGCAATGTGGTTGTAGAGTTGTTGAATGGTGTTGGCACCAGTGGCGGAGAAGTGGCCTTGCTCGACCACATCGACTTCGTCGTTGTTCCTGTTTTGAGGGGCCACGGCGCGCACGTCAGGGAGTAAGGAGATGGTTTTCAGTGTGACATAGGCACTGCTGAGCGTTCCGGCCAGTTTGCTGGCGAGGACTTTTGTTTCCAGCACGTTTTCGCCGCGAAGTTTCTCGACGGCCAACGACGATGCATGTTGGTTTTGGTGGACGATCGTCACCGTGCCGACCAGCCAGAGCAGGAGAAAACCGATCGAAATGGCGTGCGGACGCTTCAGGCGTGTGCCCCGGACGGACTTGTGTCTCGGATTGATCGGGTCCAACTCCGCCATGGGCAATAAAAGCTCCTGTGTCAAATCGCCAAATGTGGCTGGCGCAGCCCAACAGTGCTGCCCGTTTGAGTCAGTCTACCCGGCGAGACGCCAGCAGATGGGAAAAGATAAGGGGCGAACGGGTTGCCCTATGGAAACTACCTAGTCGGAAAATTGGTAACGATCTTCAGCGAAAAAGAGGCCTGGGTTGGGGCGATGCTTCAACCCCGGCGTGCCGTGAGCCACAGCGCGGCGACCACGATCAGTGCGCCGCCCAAATCGCCTCGGCTATGCTTGCCCGCAACTCTTCACTCAGTCATCCCCCATGAGCACTGCACCTTTGCCGCAATCATTGGCTTCACCGTCGACAACACCCATCAAAGCCATGCTCCTGGCGGCCGGTCGGGGGGAGCGCATGCGCCCCTTGACCGACACCACCCCCAAACCCTTGTTGCCCGTGCGCGGCAAGCCGCTGATGCAGTGGCCGCTCGAG
>JBBKVN010000336.1:0-3304 GCA_037968455.1 Rhodoferax sp. | reverse complement strand
TTAGCGGTGATCAGCACCTTCAGGTGGTCCCAGCCGCCCACGGCCGAGCCGCCTGCGAAGGACACCGACTTGGGGTCGGCCTTCATTTGCTTGATCAGGTCAGGCAGGTTCTTGATGGGAGAGTCTTTGGCCACGGCAATGATGCCGTAGTCTGCGCCCACGGCGGCCAACCAGCGCACCTGGGTCATGTTGTTGCCAGGGTAGGCGCCTTGTGCCAGACGGGTGGAGGTGGCCGACGAGGCGGCCACGATCACATTGTTTTCCGTGTTGCGCTTGTTGACCACTTCGGCGTAAGCCACGCCGCCGCCGCCGCCCGCCTTGTTCACCACTTGCATGGTGCCGGGAATGAGCTTGAGGTCTTGCAAGGCTTTGCCGACTTGGCGGCAAGTGAAGTCCCAGCCGCCGCCAGCGCCAGCAGGTGCAATGCACTCGGTGTTGGACGCTTCAAACGCCGACGCGGGTGTGGTCAGTGTGGCCAGGGCCAAGCCCACAGGGGCTGCCCAGCGCAGCAGTTGAGTGGTGAGGTACGTTTGTTTCATGCTTGCTCCAGTTATTGATGCGAAGTCAAAGGGCTTCGCTGGTGAGCCCGCCTCAGGCGGGGTCCGGTCCTTGCAGCCCTTGCCAAGGCAAAAGGCGGCAGGGTCGATCGGATGCTACTGAGGGCTTTCTGTCAGTCATCTGTCAAAACGCCGCAGGTTTCTCGAATCAAGGGTAAACACCGATCACAAAGTGCCGAGCAGGTAGGGTGCTATTCATTTGATAGCTGTCTGTGGTTGTATTTCAAGGGTCAATGGCCAATTCGATCTAGAATTCTTCACGACCATTGCCTGTACCCGAGACCTTATGTCTGACGTCAACACCTTGAATGACTTTTTCACGCAACACGGTATTCACGATGTGGAGTGCCTGTTTGCCGACATCTCGGGCTACCCACGGGGCAAGCTGATGCCCGCCGCCAGCTTTGCCACCGGGGGCGAGTTGCGCATCTGCCAGGCGATACCGATGCAGGCCGTGACAGGTGATTACTCGTACGACCCGGTGTTTCCCGATGCCGACCCGGATGTGCGCCTGGTCCCTGACTATTCCACGCTCAAGCTGTCGCCCTGGGCCAGCGTGCCGCGCGCACTGGCGATTCACGACTGTGTGGAGCTCTCGGGTGAGTTGTGTGCCTTTGCGCCGCGCAGCCTGCTGAAAACCGTGGTGGCGCGCTACGCCGCCCAAGGTCTGACGCCGGTGGTGGCTCCCGAGATCGAGTTCTATCTGACCGCCCCCAACGTCGACCCCACTCAAGCCTTGAAGGCGCCCCTCGTGCGCGGCGGCCGAGCTGAGGTGGGGCAAAGCGCGTTCAGTCTGAACATGCTTAACGAGTTGGCACCGTTTTGGGACGAGTTCCGCGCTGCCCTGCGCATTCTGGGCGTGCAGGCCGACACCTGGATTCACGAGGTGGGCCCGACGCAGTACGAGATCAATCTCCAGCATGGCGACCCGGTCGCGGTGGCTGACCAGGCCTTTCTCTTCAAATACGCCGCCAAGGAAATCGCCCTCAAACATGGGCTGAACGCCGTTTTCATGGCCAAACCCATTGCCGGCGCGGCGGGCAGCTCCATGCACTTGCACCAAAGTGTGGTGAACGCCCAGGGTCAAAACATCTTCAGTCACGAAGATGGCACCGAGGCGCCCTGTTTTCAGCACTTTATTGGCGGCCTGCAAACTTATCTGCCCGACCTCATGCTGGTGTTTGCGCCCTTCACCAATTCGTTTCGCCGCTACGTGGCGGGCAGCCAGGCGCCGGTTAACTTGCAATGGGGGTATGACAACCGCACCACGGCGCTTCGGGTGCCGGCCAGTCACGCCGCCGCCCGCCGGGTCGAGAACCGCGTCGCCGGGGCCGACGCCAACCCCTACCTGGCGCTGGCCGCCTCGCTGGCCGCCGGTCTGGCCGGCTTGGACGAGCAATTGGTGCCCACGCCACCCATTAGCGACAGCGGCTACGGGCACGCGCGCACCTTGGCACGCAGCCTGCCCGAAGCGCTGGACACCATGACCAACAGCGCCAGCGCCCGCCGCTTGCTGGGTGATTCATTTGTAACGGGATACACCTCGGTCAAGGGCGTGGAGTACGAGAGCTACCAAAACGAGATCAGCGCCTGGGAGCGCCGGTTTCTGCTGCCGCAGGTGTGAGCCCCCGCCTGTCGTCAACCTTTGGCGGGCGGCGCTTGTTACATGTGTTTACGGCAAGCGGAGTGGGTGCTCTTGCATAATCCGCCCAAGTCAGGCGCTCCGCGCCAAGGCTTTGGCGAGTCGTGAGCAAGCTATCGCTGACGCTCCAGGCCTTTGATGCCTCTCGCTCACACAGAAATTGGATGATATGAAACAACTTTTGCTAGGCGCAACCCTCGCCGTTATGGCTGGCGCAGCCTTTGCCGCCGATGTGGGCGTCTCCGTCACCATTGGCGAGCCCGGCTTTTACGGCCGCATCGTGCTGGGCAATGTGCCACCACCTCGGGTGATCTACTCCGCGCCAGTGATCATTCAACAAAGGGCGGTGGTCGTGGAGCGCTCGCCCATTTACCTGCGTGTGCCTTATGGGCATGAGAAAAACTGGAGCAAGCACTGCCGCAAGTACAACGCCTGCGGCCAGCCGGTCTACTTTGTTCAGAACGATTGGTATCAGCAGGAGTACGCTCCCCGCTACCGCACCGAGCAACGCAGCTACCGCGATCGCGATGACCATGACGACGAGCGTGGCAACAAAGGCCACGGCAAAGACAAACACCGTAAAAACAAAGACAAAGGTCACGATTGACCCGCTCACCTGACGGGTGGCGAGTTACAGCGTTCCTGTCAGCTTGAAGCGGTCCGTGGCGACCACCAGTGCTTGGGCAATGCCGGGCTCAAAAGCGGCGTGCCCGGCATCTTCAATGATCTGCAAGCTGGCTTCTGGCCAGGCCTGGTGCAAGCGCCAAGCCGAGGTCGGCGGGCAGACCGCGTCGTAGCGCCCCTGAATAATCACCGCTGGCAGGTGGCGAATGCGGTCGACGCCGCGAATCAGTTGGTCATCATCCAAGAACCCCTGGTGGCGAAAGTAATGCGCCTCCAGGCGGCCCACGCCCAGGCTGATGGCGTCCGAGCCAAATTCATCGGCCACCTCGGGGTGCGGCAGCAAGTGCAGGCAACTGCCTTCGTAACGACTCCAGGTACGAGCCGCCTCGGCGCAAACAGCCGGGTCGTCGCTGAACAGGCGCTGGCAGTAGGCGGCTAGCAAGTCGCGTCGCTCGGCCTCGGGAATGGGGGCGACGAAGGC